>JAUYMX010000285.1 GCA_030699345.1 Methylococcaceae bacterium | reverse complement strand
AAGGCGATGAAGTTTCATCCTGATCGCAACAAAGACAACCCAGATGCAGCCGAAGCTAAATTTAAGGAAATAAAGGAAGCTTACGAAGTCTTATCCGACCCTAAAAAACGCTCCGCCTACGATCAATTTGGTCATGCCGGTGTTGATGGCTCAGCCGGTGGCGGTCGTGGCGGTTTTGGCGGGGAAAATTTCAGCGATATTTTCGGTGATGTTTTCGGCGATATTTTCGGCGGCGGCAGGCAACAGCGGGGCGGTGCTCAGCGTGGCTCTGACCTGCGTTATAACCTTGAGTTGTCGTTGGAAGAAGCAGTGTTTGGTACCGATGCCAAAATTCGCGTGCCGGTATTGACGACTTGCGGCGAATGTGGCGGTTCAGGCGCTAAAAAAGGCACTAGCCCTATTATTTGCTCAACCTGTCATGGTCATGGTCAAGTCAGAATGCAGCAAGGTTTCTTTTCTGTGCAACAAACCTGTCCCACCTGCCGTGGCTCCGGTAAACAAATAAAAGATCCTTGTGGAAAATGTCATGGGCAGGGCAGGGTACAAGAAAATAAAACCTTGAACGCCAAAATCCCGCCAGGTGTTGATACTGGTGACCGTGTGCGTTTGGCGGGCGAAGGCGAGGCTGGCGCCAGTGGCGGTCCATCCGGCGATTTGTATGTGCAAATCCAGGTTAAGGATCACGCTATTTTCGATCGTGACGGCGCTAATTTATATTGCGAAGTGCCGATTAGTTTTAGCACTGCTTGTTTAGGTGGTGAACTGGAAGTACCTACGTTGAATGGCAAAGTGATGTTAAAAATCCCTGCCGAAACCCAAACTGGTAAATTGTTCAGACTGCGCGGTAAAGGCGTCAAGCAAGTGCGTGGTGGTCCGGTCGGTGATTTGTTTTGTAAAGTACAAGTTGAGACACCCGTGCATTTGACCAAAGAACAAAAAGCCTTAGTTGAAAAGCTTGGGGAATCCTTGGTTGGCGGCAAACATCACAGTCCGCAAGAATCATCTTGGACGGATAGCGTGAAAAACTTTTTCGATAAATTAACAGGATAAGCCATGATTCGTATCGCTGTAGTTGGCGCGTCCGGGCGGATGGGTCTGAGTTTGATTAAAGCAGCTGCACTGGCTAGCCATACCGAGTTGAGCGTTGCGGTATCACGACCCGACAGCACGGCACTAGGTAAAGATGCTGGCGAGTTAGCGGGTATCAGTACTGTGGGTGTGAAGGTTTTGGCTGATTTGGCGGCAGTCGTCGATCAATTTGACGTGTTGATCGATTTCACTCGTCCCGATGCCTCGATGGATTTCATTGAGATTTGTCGGCAGGCCGGTAAAAAAATAGTGATTGGCACCACCGGTTACAGCGATGCCCAAAAAGCGTTGATCACACAAGCAGCTAAAGATGTTGCGATAGTCATGGCGCCCAATATGAGCGTTGGCGTTAATTTATCACTGAAGTTGTTGGAGATGACTGCCAAAGTGATGGGGGACAGCACTGACATTGAGGTGATTGAAGCGCACCATCGGCACAAAATTGACGCGCCGTCCGGCACTGCTTTACGCATGGGCGAAGTGATCGCTAATACCTTGGGGCGTGATCTGAAAGACTGCGCAGTGTATGGTCGGGAAGGCATTACCGGTGAGCGCGACAGAAAGACCATTGGTTTTTCAACCATCCGTGCCGGTGACATTGTCGGTGAGCATACCGTGATGTTTGCTAATGATGGCGAGCGTGTCGAGATTACCCACAAAGCCTCCAGCCGGATGACCTTTGCCAATGGTGCTGTTCGGGCTGCCGTTTGGTTGCAGGATAAGCAAACCGGTCTTTTTGACATGCAGGATGTGCTGGGACTGTCGTAAGCCTTCAGCTGATTGTTCGTAATTTCTCTAATGACCTGCCAGATTATATCGGCAGGTCATTCTTCAAAGATCCATCAATAATCCAGGTATGCCAATGGCTTGAATGCGAATGGCATTTTTGCCTTCCTCGTAAGGCAGCAACTTGCCTTCTTTTTGCCACAGCCTAAACGCCAGTGCATGGGATAGCACCCGAATCGGGTAATCTCGCGGTAGCTGTTGTAAATAAGGCTGGATAGTCACGAAATCAGTTGCCCCATACTGCTGCATAATCGACTTAAGTCCGCCATTGGCGGGGCCAATGTTATAAGCCAGCAGGCCAAGAAATAGATCGCCATGCATTTGCGCAAGATAGTATTTGAAGGTTGCCGCAGCAATATAAGCATTGTGTTTTGGATCGATTAACGATGCCTTTACGCCCAACTGTTTTTCCGCTTGCGCCGTTATTGCTTTCGGAACTTGGGTAATTTGAAACAAGCCATGTCCACCATCAGCGCTGTCGCGCGGCAAAAATGAAGACTCGGTTGCCGCAATGCCTTGTAAAAGATTGGCATCAATTTCAAATACCTTCGCCGCTTCTTTGATTGCTGCATCGTATTGCTGAGATCTGTTCAGCAATTGTTGCAACTGCGCTTGGTTATAGCGCCGATAAGCGGCATAAACTTGATGCGCAAGCGTTACTCGACCGGCTTCCTGCTTGCCGCCTACCAACGTGCGAAAATGCCCGAATGCTTGGCTAAAAGAGTTCTGCGTGACAAACCAGCCAATGAGC
The DNA here is from genome assembly GCA_030699345.1 of Methylococcaceae bacterium. GTDB lineage: Bacteria > Pseudomonadota > Gammaproteobacteria > Methylococcales > Methylomonadaceae > JABFRC01. Next base: position 2,075 of record JAUYMX010000285.1, on the reverse strand, counting down.
AATGCTAATGCGATTGCCAGAGCCGGGGACGCCGCGGGCAATTTACTGTGGAGATGTTTGCGGATTTGATACCAGCCAGTCAGCAGTCCAGCGGCAGCAAGAATTAGCAGTAAAATTCCCGCCGCAAAAGGCAGTAAGCTTGAAAAAAATCGGGTGCCGGAAAACCAACTGGCCGAATAACCCAAAATAATCATGACGACACTGAGGCCGATAATTGCCAGCCCCAGCAATTCCAAAGCGAGGTAGGTCATCCTTCGTTGCAGGCTATTGGCGGGCAGTGTGGGACGTTTTTTTCGTGGTTTTGCAGGCTGCTTTGGGCGTTTCGGTGGTGCTTTGGCAGGCGGTTGTGTGGGTTTATTCGCAGTTGGGGGCTTGGGCATTAAAAAGTATCTCTAAAAATTGCACTTCGATCGTTCGACAACTTGCGAACGGTTTCATAGTTAAATGAGTGACTTATCCGCTCTTGCTCGACTGCAGAGCCGTTGCCGAGAGCCTGGTTGAAGGCCATAAACGGATAATTTTTAGAGGTTTCCTTAAGTTAAAAGCCAAATTCTGATTCGTCAAAGTCGTCAAATTGTTCCTTCAAACGCTTTTTTTCCCAATAGATTTCGATTTTTCTACGGGCATCTCTTTTAACTGAATCCTCGTCTATACCGACGGCCAATGAAGAAAATTCACTGTCCTCGAGAATCTCAGTATCTTCTTGCTCGATTTCAGGGCTATCTTGCGGCTCAGTCGCTGCAGCTGATTTAGAAGATATTTTTGCCATGTTATCAATCTCGTAATTATTGTTATTTAAAATCAATATGGGGTGAACGCCTGCAGAATAATATCATCAAGTCCTAAAATTTCAACTTTGTTACAGCGTTGAACAATAGTTGTTAATTAATTGACTTAGGTTGTTTACAGTGAAAAGTTTTTTGATCAGTTACCAATAGATACAAGCGTTAAGGTGTATGTTTTTTAACACAACACTATTGATAGCTTGCCAAATAGAACAGACAAGTAACCGTTGTCAGCCTGGAAACCGAAGATTGTGCGGCGAAACTTAAGCGTTTCGCCGCACTGATGATTAAACGCCTAGATGTTGTAATACCTTAGTTTTAAAAGGTCCGGCATCTTCCTTCGCGGTATAGCTCAAGTGCAAAACTACATCACTAATACTGGGTCGAATAGGCGCCGTTGCCGGGCCATCCATCTCCAATCGCCAGCGACTGATCACACCGGCGCCTTCAAAAGGTAAATACCGGCTATCGTCAAACCGTAGCTCGAACAGGCCGACATCATTTTTACCGTGACTGACGGCAATGGCTTTAAACGGCACATTATTTTCGGCAAAGCGTTCATCATCCGCCGGTACCCCTTCGTCCTGATTGCGCGGATAGTTTGCGCCGGAAGTATTTAAACGCACGGAATTACTCATTAGTCTTAGTGTCGCGGCGACAGTTGTAGTGGCATCGGCATTACAAGGAATTGATAGGCTGACAGTACGAATTTTTCGATAGTAATGTCCAGGGAAGTCGCGGTCGAATAAATCTTCCGTTAAGTTAAATTCGCAAATGCCCGTTGTTTTTAGCGCAGTTAATGCCGCCAGATCAATTTTTGTTAACGAGATGTTTTTAGTTAATTCAAATTGCCGTTTCTGGCCGTCGAGATAGGCTTTTTCCAATTGCCGTAGTGCTACGTTAAGTTGTTCGCCTGCCGTTAAACCTTGATGCGCACCATCAAAATAGCCATATTGAATAAAATTGGAAGTGACTACGCCCAGCTCGCTGCGATACCCCCGTTCCGCTGTTTTGGCTAGATCATAAGCCAGCTGATAAGCGGTTTTATGAGCGGCAAATATACGTTCGCGCAGCCAAGTGTATTGCTCGACATTGGTGAAGCGGTTTTGCACAAAGTCCTCAATGTCTTCAGCATTTTTGATTTGCTGACGATGCGCGGCAAGCTCGCGCTGAGCCATAGCAATACGAATGTCTGCAGCGATAATCTGGCGATGAATTTGTAAGATTTCCCTGGCTGCCTGTCTGGCATCGATAGACCATTGTTGTTCCCGGCGAATCGCCTCGGCTGTA
>JAUYMX010000278.1 GCA_030699345.1 Methylococcaceae bacterium | reverse complement strand
AGAAATGGACCATGCCGATTCGCGATTGGAAGCCAGCGCTGAATCAGTTTATGATTCTGTACCAAGACCGACTAACAGAAGTTTTTTAATGGCGGTTTACACGGAAAGTTTTACACCCTCGTCGCTAGAAAGCTGAAAGTTCAAAATATTTATCAGGAGCTCTGATCGTGGATCACTTTATTACGCCCAGTTTCTTTGGCTTGATAAAGCGCATTGTCAGCACGAACGAGAAAGCTTTCTGTTGTGTCACCGGTTTGTAATTGAGTGATGCCAATGGATAGAGTAATTGTGTCTAACGGTTGATTATTATCCTTACGCTTTAAACGACTTTTTTCCATGGCTACACGGATGTTTTCGGAGATCTCCAACGCTTGTTCTTTACTGGTATTTGGCATGATGATCGCTAATTCTTCGCCACCATATCGAGCAACGTGATGATAGTCTTCAGCGTGTTTTTTCATCAGTGAGGCCACATATTTGATGACGTTATCACCCACGGTATGACCGTAGGTATCGTTAACGCGCTTAAAATGATCAATATCCAACATCGATAAAAATGCTTGGCCGGGTTCTGATTGTTCAACGACTTCAGATAATGTCTGATCAAATGCACGGCGATTCAATAAACCGGTTAATCCGTCAGTAGCGGCCGTTTGGCGAACTTGAACCAGCTCATTCTTTAATAGCTGCATTTCATTATTAGCTTCGATTAACTTAGCTTGCATAGCATGACTGGTTGCTGCAAGTGCTTGAGTTTCTTTAATAATCTCTTGCAAAATAGTTTTTATATCGGTCGCCGTTGATAAATTTTCCAGAACCACCGTTTTTTTCTGAAAACTATCGTTGGTTGCTTCCGCTTTGTTATAGGTATCTGTAATTGAACTGGTTGCCTGCACAATCACTTTCTGTATGTGGCTATTAATTTTTTCGAATGATTCAAGAGAGGTGTTACAAATATGCTTTCTGTACAGCTCAATGCTGGTATCACAATCAAATGGCTTTTGTTCGCTTATTAATGTATCAACTACTTCAGTTAACTTAGCGTTGCTGCCAGATACATAGTCATACCAAATGGCGTAATTGATAGGATTGGCCCCAATGTTATGACGTATCATCAGCGGCACGATTTGTTTCAGGTATGTTGAGTTCAGAGCTATTGAAAAGTCGTAACAAGGTATAAAAGATGTACTATCAATCATTTCAGCTTCTCCTAATATTTTAAAAATCATTATCGTTTGTTAAGTAATTTGACTTGGCACTTTGCGAATTAGAAAAAATCCTAAGCATGTTTATGCCTATTTTGATGACGGTGGGTTTTTAAAGTGCGCAACGATGTAGTCAAAAAAAGCTAATTATTGGTTTTGAAAATCATGGCGTATTTTGGGGGAAAGGCTGGTGCAGCTATCATGTAATGCGTTTGCTGCATCTACCATTATGATTGCATTCGAACGAACGTAACTCCGCAATACCTCAAAGGCTGATGCCCATTTTAATTGGTAGGGATCCATTATTAAGCCAGTTGAAATGTCGCTCCGGGATTATTTTTTACTGCACTGTTTAGGTTTTCAGTGGTTTTTATTTGTTGATCAGCGCGTAGTAACCCGACCTCAATTGCAGGGACTATCCTGGAAACTTCCCGTGGTTTGATAAGGTATCCAAGCGTAGCCGTTTTGAGCATGTCTTCATCAAGAATCTTGGTCATAACTTAGTGCCTTCTATTTCAATAGGTTGAAATAGAATTACGTACATAGCGTACCTTTGCTCTATTAGTATGAATTCAGCAGAAATTAAAAATTCTTGCACTGTAATCAAGATAGACTTGATCCAGTTAGCGCCGGAAGGCAGATGGATTATTTGAAATACGGGAGGGAAAAACATTGGCAGACACCCTGGGCATATTAATTTATGCAACAGGGGCTAGGTTGCTACTAAAAAATCTTCTGGGCCAATCATAGTTGATAAATAGAAAAATGCACTAAAGCCAGCAACTCTCCGATTAAGTCAGTTAACTTGATACCATTGAAATAATGGGAGATTCTAAAGTTAATTGAGCACATACATTATCTTGATGCTGCGCTAATGATAAACAAGCGCCGTGTTTGGGTAACATTGATCGTACTAACGTCAAGCCAACCCCAAGACCAATGCCGTGCTCAAAACTAGGGAAGACGTGTTGTTTGTTGCTGTTATTTTGAATAGTTAATACCGCGGAGTGTTCTTTACAACACAGAGTGACGGCAACGTGTTTGGATAATAGATTAATATTATGTTTGATCGCATTGATCATTAGTTCATTGACGATCAATGCGATTGGAACAGCTTGCTCTGAAGGCAATAACGCTTTTTGTCCATCATTAACTGTAAAAGTTATATTGATACTTTCTTTACCAAATATTTCCAGGCACTTACATATTTCAGAGGTAATTTCGCACAAATACGATTTATCTTGATTATTTGCGCCTTGCACACCGTAAACCACTGCGATTGATGCAATTTTTGTCGCTATGTCCTGAATTAGTTCTTGTTCATTGGGATTCTTATAAGAATAAAGCCCCAGTAACCCGACCATACCTTGCAAATGGTTTTTTATCCGATGATGAACCTCCCGAATTAAGGTGTCTCGCTGCTGTTTTAGTTCTTGTATACGCAAATGTTCGGCTTGTTTGCGTTGGGTAATATCGCGTGTAAATGAAAAATATTGTTTCTTGTCAGAAAGATAAGCGACGCTAACTTCAACATCCACTAATTTGCCATCCTTGGTTTGCATGATGGTTTCAAAGCGATCAAAACTCTCTGTCGTTATTTTTTGTAAATGTCTGGCAGTCTGTTCGGGATTTTCAAGATATTCAATATCATTAACGCACATATCCAAAATTTCAGCTCTTGTATAACCGAGCATTTGACAAAACGACTCATTGGCATCAATAAAGCGACCATTCAAGTCGACAAAATTAAA
>JAUYMX010000275.1 GCA_030699345.1 Methylococcaceae bacterium | reverse complement strand
GGACCACGAAAAAGTCATGCTACGACCTATTGCCACCGTTTTTAATGAAAACCCCATGCATTCGCTGACGATTTCATTTAATCCATTCAAAAATCTAAAGCGAACCTTAAAAAGCATCGCTGGCGGGCTGTTAATTAATCCGTTGTGGATGCCCATTTTTTATGTCATGGGCATGCAGATTATTGAAGAAAAAAACTTGGGACTACATAACCAACCCATTATCGGCGTTGAGCAAAAACTGCTTAACCGTTCGCACTGAGCCTGTCGAAGTGTTTAGTAATTCAAACCTACTCTGACAACGCTATTTTTTTAATAGTTTCCACCCAATCATCGCCGCTATTTAAACTCTCAACGAGTTGAATTTTTTCACCGCCATGGTTATGAAAAATTTCCTGATATTCAGTACCAATTTCATAAACCGTTTCCAAACAATCCGCGGTAAATGCAGGCGATAAAACCAATAGATTTTTAGCCCCTTTTTTAGCTAATTCTTCAATGACCTTATCGCTGAATGGCATTAGCCATTTATTATCCAAACGACTTTGAAAACTCAAGGTATATTTCCCTTCGGGAATATTAAGTTTTTCAACGACTGCTTTAGTGGTTTGGTAACAGGCGGCTTTATAACAATAATAATTCTCTTCAGTTAACTCATCTTCGCAATGGTGATCTTTACATAAATAACCATCGTTATAGACCTTATCAACTTGCCTTTCCGGCAGTCCGTGATAACTAAAAATAATATGGTCGTATTGATTAAAATCGTATTCTTTTGCTCTATTTACGATGCAATTAATAAAATCTTCGTTATCGTAATACTGAGAAATAATTTTTAATTCCGGAATTACCCACCATTGACTGACAATTTCCATAAACCGCTGCAAAGCGCTACCAGTGCTGCTTGAAGCATATTGCGGGAATAATGGAAACACAATTATTTTATGATAGCCCTCTTTTTTCATACGCTCCAACACGGAGTCCATACTGGGGCTTTTATAGCGCATCGCCATTTCAACTGTAATATCGTCGCCAACGGCTTGCTGTAATTTCTTTTGCAAATCAATCGTGTGTTTTAGCAATGGCGAACCTGATTCTTTATCCCAAATTGCTTTATAAAGCTTTGAAGAACTGCCGGAACGAAACGGCACGATGATGCAATTAACCAGGATTTTTCTGGCTAGCCAGGGAATATCAATCACCCGTGGATCGTTCAAGAATTGACTTAAATAACTCCCGACATCCCAACGACTTGGGCTATCAGGTGTACCTAAATTTAAAAGCAATATGGCAGTTTTTGATTTCATTATTTCAATGTAAATAAATTAGTATATTAAGCTCTTTTCAAGAGTCTATTGAAGACACATAGTTAAGGTAGCTTTTTGTCATAAAAAATAGATAAAGCGCTATAAAACCAGCTAATACTAACTGAGCAGTATCTCCATATACTACACAGAGAATCAAAACTGGCAAACCAACTAGCCAAGTCCAAAATAGTTTTTTTAGTTTTAAAGAGACTTGTTCTAATTCGGAGGTTTTATTATCGTTGTTATTAATTTCAGTCATATTTATCACCATAAGCAATTTTTCAACTCGGCATATAGTACCTGTCTATTAATAACCTTCCCAGCGCCACTTAATCTTTATTGTTGAATTCTTCTCGCTCAATCTGACGATCATGAAGTCGCGAAAATAAAACTAAAGCCGTGATTGCGCCGATCAGCGCAAAAAACATATCCGATTGCGTGTCCCACAAATATCCTTGCGTACCCAGAAATTCATCCGCGCCCTGACCAATGGCGATCGCAACACCCCATTCAATAAGTTCATAACTAGAGTCTGCTCAGTAAATCACGAAGCCAAACTAGCAAAATCGGCGGTCGGCCTAAGGAACGCGGCTGGATTTAAGCCTGCCCGTTGCCAAGCAAATCTTACGGCTGACAGCAGCGCTGCAAGCCACCTTTTTCTTGGGGC
>JAUYMX010000270.1 GCA_030699345.1 Methylococcaceae bacterium | reverse complement strand
TCAGTTGTGTTGAGCTGGTGGTTCGAATCATAAGTGCACGCTTTTTGGGGATGATGGCTCATTTTTCATGCACTATTATACCAAAAATATACATTTATCCATTATAAATCAATTGGATATATTTAATGAGTAGACTCTAATTAGGATAATGGAATTGCCCATTGAGTTGGGTGGACAAAGGTATGGACATTTCTTGTTTTAATTTAGTTGTAGGTGTTTTTATGAATATACAAACGAAATCAATTTTTCTATTTATGCTGTTCGCGTTTTTTGGCAACTCTCAAGCCAGCATTGTCACTGTTAACGGCACTAACGTTGCGTTTTCCTATGATGACGCTCTGTTAGATCTGTTTGGCGCTCCAACTGTGGCAGGCGATCAGTTATTTTTCACACCAACTGAATTTACTGCAAAAGCATTTGGCACTACAGGCTTTGATATTAAAAACTCAACCATTAATATCAAGGCAACAGCATTAAACGGCGGCACCATTGATACTGTGAGTCTTACTGAAAGAGGCGACTATATCAGTAAGGGCGATAGCTCATCTGTAGAAGCAGGTGGACAGTTAAGAGTGGCTGATTTAAACGCTCCCCTTAATGAAGTAACGGACGCAATAACGTTAACTAATCCTGTCGGCAAGCAAGGTACTTTCTTGCCGACTCAAAACTGGCAAGCTTTCGCTGATGCGAATGTTGCTGGATTTGGAACGTCTAGCGTTAATATTACTATCGAAAATATCTTGGTAGCTTTAAGTAATGCGTTTGGTGAGCTTGGCTTTATTGAGAAGAAGGGTGTTGTGCTAGGCGTTAGCGCACTTCCGTTTGATGACATTACACCAGTACCACTACCAGCTAGCATCTGGCTTTTCGGTACTGCGTTGTTTGGTCTATTGAGCTACTCTAAGCGTATTAATTTTATTTAAGTAGATGGCAGAGCAGGGTATTGAAAACACCTTGCTCAAATTAGTTTCAATATTAAGTGATATGGTTGAGCCAAGAATTTTGGCTCAACCTGAATTCCCCCCAAATTTTTTCTTCCTGCTTATCATGATGCTCGGTTTTGTATTGATGGAACTGACGCTTTAAAATTCAACCAAAGCTAAGGTGCAATCATGCCATTGTGCAGATAGCATTCATCATAATTGGTAACTATTCAGCGTAACTCTCAAAAATAAAGCTTGACAAGGTTTTGCATGGAAAATCGTTTTCAAAGTGGTTTTACCCAAAGGGCCCTTCATTGGCCTCATAGGCGTGAACGCTTTGCCGACACAGCCAGGCAAACTCT
>JAUYMX010000332.1 GCA_030699345.1 Methylococcaceae bacterium | reverse complement strand
GCGTGGCGACGCATTATCTTTCCAACTATCTCGGTTGGCGCAGGCTGGTCGATCGCAGAAATACCGCCTTATCATCGACCGCCTTCTTGTCCGCCGTTTTGGGGATAAATTATGTTCAACAAGTAACAGTGACATAGCCATGTTTTTTCATGCTTTTTTGTCCTTTGCTTGGAAAATCTTTACAAGGTTGGCGAGATAAACTGGTGATTACCTTCAAAACGGTCTTAATGCAAACGTACCTGATCTATTATCGCTTCACCGAGTTTGCTGTTGGCAATCCCCACAAACTAGCCAAACCACTGTTCGATACTGCTTTAAGTTTGTATGAGTAGTGCCATTAATTATGTAGGCAGGCCACCTCTTACCCGCTCGGCAAATTCAAGCCCATGCGTTTGACTAATAAACCGAAACTGGCAATTGGGCGGTTCGGTGGAAAGTTCCATCAAGGACGCCAATTGACTGAAATGTTTGGAAGCAATCATTCGGCGTAGCCCTATTTCCGACTCCCAAATTTCGTCATAACAAAGGGTGCATGGCGAGCCTACAGTTTTATACAGTTCCACATTGAGGCACCCAGGCTCTGAACGCACGTTTTTGGCAAGCGCTTGCAATGCTTCAGTCATGGCGCGGACCTTTTTTAGCGGAACTTTAAGAGTCAGATGTAGTTCAATCATGCCCAATGAGTAACCATTAAATGTGCCAATAATTGATTATCTTAAAATCAGAAAATATTACGGGATCATTATGTCTACGGCGACCCCAGCCGCCCCCTGCACTAACGCTTAAGACAGGCCCTGCTTCTCCGGCTAACGACCCAATAAAAAGATCGTTAAGGAAGCGCTGAACAAATAGTTTTCGCTCATGGTTCGACAAGCTCACCACGAACGAAATCAATATGTTACCGTTCATCCTCGACTGCATGGATGCAGGAGGTAGGGCAACGCAGGAGCAATTGCCGAGAGCCTGTCGAAGGATTTAATCAGCGCTTCCTTAGCGTAATTGCCTACCAACGCACCCAAATCAATAAGGCCATTTCCGAACATGCTGGAGCCGGAACCTCCTCTGCCAAGGCCAACCCGAGGGTTATCGATGATAATCCGTAATATTCTGTTGGAGCACTTGGCAAGGCTGAAGAATTGGTTACCCAGAGATTTTTAATTCAGTCAGTCGGAGTATTAATTAACCGAATAGCCTAGCGCTCCCAAACAGGATTTCATCGCCCGGTTATAGTTATCCAGACCCGGAGGTGGCGCCGACGCGGCTTGCGACTGCCTATCGCGCTCCTGAAACCCGCGCTTCATACCGCCTGCGGCGGCACCTATAGCTGCACCTTTACCGGCATCACCGGCAATCGCACCAATAGCGGCGCCGGCTGCCGCACCACGAGCACCACCGCGTAAAGTTTCTTTAGCTGAACTACCAAAAGATGGCCCTGAACTTTGCGCCGGTGGATTAGTGGGGTCATATCCGGATTGCTGAACTGACCAACTATGGCACTGATACTGGTCTTGCTGTTGCTGCTGAGGGCTTTGACCGGCTGCCGGGTAAATCATTAGCGCGCCTTGAGCCCATGCTGTCATTAATCCCGTGCTCAGCAATAAAATGCCTGCCAACAAACTGTTACGGATTGTTCTGTGTTTGAAATTCATTTTTTCACTCCTGTATTGAGTCAGTTAATTGAAACTAATTAAGCTAAATGATTACTCTGGGGGCATGGCTCCACAGTTCACCAAACGGTAAGCCATGCGTCCGGACCAAAAGTCAAAGGCTCTGGTAACGTCGTCCCATTTGCTGGTCACACCAGTGACTGATTTCGCGCCGACGATACGGTCGGCTGCAGCGGCGATACGCTCACCGGTTATCGCATCGGTTATATCGGCTTCACCGCTGGCCTTGCCGACGAAAGTGCCGGTACCGGTCGCCACTTCTTTCAATTTCGACATCACCAACAACTGGGGCACGAACGACGATACAGTGTCCAGGGTGGCCCAAGAGCCTTCGGCTTCGGTAATCGCGGTTTTAATCCGCAAGGTGCCGGGCTGCGGTGTGTTTACGATTTGGTAATGTTTACCGATTTCACTAACCAGTGAACCATGCAGATGGTTAACCAGGGTTTGACGATCGGCGGCCGGAAGGTCAGCCAAATCACTGTTTTCCCGTACCCAAATCGTAACCGGTTCGATAATCACTTTGTCATAGCCTTTGCAGGATTGTTGATACTGCGGATTAATATATATTTTCAGTGCCTCGCCGTCTTTGCCTTCCTGCAACGCAGAATAATCGCCCAAAAAACCTGATTGCTCGACATCTCTTGCTTGTTTGATTGGCGTACAGGCCGACATGGACAGAGCGAATGCCAGCCCGAAAATAGCCACTGTGTTGTGATTGCTAGTGCGTACCATCATTGATTCTCCTGATTATTAAAAAATAGGGGATTTAAATCACTATTACGTGCTAATTGACGTATCACCCTCAAGGGTTGATACGGGTGATCTTGGAACCCTGTAGACCCAGTCCGGCCATTAAGCCTCTTTGGCCAAATACGAAGGCATATACATCATCACGTAGCGTGGTAGTAGTGGCTTTCTTAGCCATGCCTTCATCCAGAATTACGATATTCGGACCCACACCGACTTCAAAACCACTGCTACTATCCAGACTGGCCAGCGCGGCATCATTCATAAAAAACATCGCGTAACTAAACTTTTGCACCCCGGCTTGCAAACCATAAGATCCGGCGACGATGTTGTAGTAACCGGTAGTTCGGCCTTTTTTACGCATAGCGCCCTTGCCGTATTCGGCACCGCCGATAAATCCGGCTTTAACGACATTTGGAAATACCAATATCCCTTTGGCTTTTGCCGCCAGAGATCTGGCTGCGGGCGTGGTTTCGTATAGTTCGCTTAGAGCAGCACTGACATCACTATCGATTTGTGCAGCATTGGTCGTTGAGTCAGCCCGGGAATCACCGACGGATTGGCAGCCAGCCAGTATCGGTAAAAACATCAACAACAAACAAATGATTGGCCCGAAATAGCGGCCTGTTTGATTTTGATTTGATGGATGCGGTTTGAATTGTAAAGCTCTCATTAGTCATTCCTCTGTCGTGTGTTAAACGTATTAATAGACCTTTCGTGCCCAGCCAATAACGACAGGAAGAGCATAAGCCCAACAGATAAATCCAATGTGCATGATGGCGAAATATTGCCTTGCGATGTTATTAATAGGCTTGGTTTTACCCGCCTTAACACGAAGCACAGTTAGATCATTAATGAATATGCAGCAAAAGTAATGCCGAAATTAGAGACGGCGGGCTTTATTCGAAAAACACAGAGGAAAACAGCAGGTTAAGTTAAAAAGATCAACTCACTGCCTAAGTCGGGACATAGAGATCATCCGAAATATCGTGGATTCCCCGAAAATTCGTTTTAAGAAGAAGACGGCCGGTGAATGCCAAGCTTGAGCATGCGGCTTTCGAGCGTACTAGGATTAAGCCCAAGAATCGCAGCTGCACCGCCTTGACCACGAACTCGCCAGCCACATGAATCCAATACTCGGAGAATATGCTCACGCTCGACCTCCTCAAGCGACAGCAATTTGGCATGTGTGGGCAGCGCAGCCGTCAGTGCATCATTGGGCAGCATAATTTTAAGCACCGGGCCTCTGGCAAGAATCACGGCCCGCTCTATGACATTACGCAATTCACGAATATTACCCGGCCAATCATAGTTGCACAGCGCCTGCAAACTGGTTTTAGCCACCACATCAATCGATTTGTCCATGGCTCTGGCAAACTCTTCTATAAACGCTTCGACCAATTTCGGAATATCCTCCCGCCTGTCGCGCAGCGCTGGTACCTGGATAGGAAACACATTCAGGCGGTAATAAAGATCTTCACGAAATCGCCCCTCAACAACCTCTTGTGACAGGTTGCGGTTGGTCGCAGCAATGACCCGGACATCTACCTTGATCGATTTTGGACTCCCCAAACGCTCGATTTCTTTTTCTTGCAATACCCGCAGTATCTTGGCTTGAGCATCCAGCGGCAACTCGCCTATCTCATCGAGAAACAACGTTGAGCCATGGGCTAATTCGAAGCGACCAATCTGCTTGGAAAGCGCGCCGGTGTAAGCGCCTTTTTCACGTCCAAACAGTTCGCTTTCGATCAATGCGGCTGGAATAGCTGCGCAGTTTACCCGAATCATCGGAAGATCTTTGCGTACGCTGGCTTTGTGAATAGCGGTTGCCAACAGCTCTTTGCCTGTGCCGGTTTCACCCAGAATAAGTACCGAAGCCGGGGTAGGTGCAACTTGTTCGATTTGGCTGGTAATAAGGCGCATTGCCGGGCTACCGCAGACAATTTTCCCTAAATCCTGGTGCCCCGATATTTCGTGGCGTAGAAAAATATTTTCCTGCTGTAACTGGTCTTTAAGTTGATGTATTTCTTCCAGCGCAGTGTTCAGCTCTCTATTGGACTGTTCTAACGCTAATTGAGTGCTCCGGGACTCGGTGATATTTAGGCTGACTCCCATCAATTGTTCGGGCTGGCCATCGGCGCCAGCTAGGCAACGACCGCTGGCGCAGATCCAGTGCTCGCTGGCATCAGGATGCACCACACGATATTCATCACGCAGCTCAGTTGCGCCCTGCAATAGCCCTTGCACCGTTGCCCTGACTCGTTGCCTATCTTCTGCATGCAAGCAATCCAGAAAGCGCTGCAAATTCAGTTTTTCGTGATCCATCACGCCATACAACTTTCGCGCTCTTTCGGTCGCCCATATCGTATCCTGCGGAATATTCCACACCCAAAGACCAATGTTGCCAGCTTCTGCGGCTAAACGCATTTGCTCCTCTTTGGCTTGCAAGGTTTGTACGGCCATTTGCCGTTCCAACACATTGGCAAACACATCAGCAATCAGTCCCAACCCTCGCACAATGGCATCACTCCATTGTCTGGGATGAGCGGACGCAAAACCAATACCACCGGTCAAATGTCCACCTACGATAAAAGGAAAAATCAAATCAGCTTTAATCCCATAACGAAGAAAGCCGTCTCTATCTTTAGCGGCTTCAGCCGGCAGTTCATCCACGTCATGCATAATAAAGGGCTGGCCGCCCAGAAGAACTTGGGTCACGTAAGGGACTTCCGACATCAGTGACTCAGCTTCCCACGGCTTTGTACCAGATTTAGCATAGGTATATTTCGAATAGAAATCGTGCCTATCGGCGGTAATCATCCCCAAGCTAACTTGATCAATGTCCAAGTTTTCGGCAATCCGCTGTAGGCTCTTCTGAATTTCTTGGTCGACTTTATCGGGTGAAATACGAACAAAACTAGCAGATAGCTCTGCCAATAAAGACTGAAACTGCACATGTGCGGTCAATTCGATTAAGGTATTGTTGTTATTACTCATCGAAATAGGTGTTGTGCATCAATTCGGCATAAATTATGTGGGTAATGCAACATCATAAAACATGATTCATGTTTTATGCGCACGTTTTCCAAGAGCTGATTGATCAGCTGTGCAACCTACAATGCACTGAAAATGCCTATATGGATTTTTTGATGTTGCCGCATTTATCGATAAACGGGCTTATTAGACAGTAACGCACTCATAGCTAAGAGCGCGTGTGACGGGTTTTTTCGATTAAAGAAATTGCAGCTATTGCAGTTTTTGATTTGCGGCTTTACCGAAGCATGCTATTCATTTACTTGCCCCCATCGATTCTAATCGTTGGGGGCCTGGTTAACTAAAAGCCGCTTAAAAGTTCACTAGCAGCTTGGTTTATTACACTACCACCGGCTTCAGCATTGAGGTTTTTCCTACCATAACATCCACCGCTTTCAACAATCGCTTAAAAACTGATTCCTGAATATAAGGAATATTATGTTCTTTGCACAAAGCTACTACTTGCGGCTGTAATATTTGATATTGACTTAACGGCATATCCGGCCACAAATGATGTTCGATTTGATAATTCAACCAACCATAAAAAAAATCGTTGAAATTAGAGCCGGTTGGATAGTTAACTGACCCCAAAATCTGCCGCAAATAAAACTCGCCCTTACTATGACTTTTTTCATCAAACATCATCACATCATCACCGGCATGATTCGGGATCATCACCAAAAAACTGTGCATATTGGTGAAAATTTCCGCCAGTATGGAGTTAATCAACACACTAACGGCGGCAAACGTGCCCAGCGGTAAAAATAACATCGGCAACAGTACAAATCGATAGCCGGTATAAGGCAAAATACTTTGCAGCCACAACGCCCGCCCCTGTTGCGTAAATAGGCTCCAAGCACCAGTCCGTGTCATTACCGGCGCGGGTTTACCCTGTTGTCGGGCAGCATTTAGATGCATTTCTTTATGGGTACGCGGGGTGTAATAAATGATTTTCCAGATGCCCGAAAATAACGCCACAATTGCATAGCGTTGCCACATCGGCAGGCTGGATTGTCTTAGCCATTCCATGTTGTGTTGGGCATTATTGGGGTCGGCTTTTTCACCCAAGCGGTAATGGTGCAATTGATTATGCTCGTGCTGCCAGCCTGCGACAGTAAACCAGTCTGGCCAGTCCAAAAAACGTCGCCAGCCTTGGGCAAATTTTTTGCTGGTGTAATTTTTATCAACGTTCTTAGTTTTGTCATAGCCTCTATGGACTACAGGATGTCCTACTTGCGTCCAACGCGTGAAACTACCCTGACTGATGAGGAGTGCAGAAATTGGATTAGGGAATATCCAGGCTGTGCCATAACCGATGACCGAGCAAACTTTCCCCCATCGTTCCATTTTTTTTAAATGCCTAAAATCCGCATCCCCAATATTAGCTAAGGCTTGTTGATGGAGTTTGGTGATGTCCTTGGCTAGTTGTTCGCGATCGACCGACTGGTAACTATGTAAACTCAAAACGTATTGCCTCTTAAAGATATGCTGGGGTGGGATGTTTAATAACTTCATGTTAGCCACTGATGACATAGCGTGCGTAGCCGTTTTGAGCATAAATTGATGATCGCCGTTCATTGCGAACAGTACACACGCGGAAAGATATTTTATCTTTGGAATTCATAATGCTGTATGACCGACCCGGCTAGGTACAAAGTCCAACAGACGATAAGAACCGCACAATTCAAGATCAAGAAACTGAGATCTTTGGACAGGGGATGGATCAAAAATCAGGCAAAAAAAAGGCTTGCATTGCTGCAAGCCTTTTATTCACTTGGCTCCCCCGGACGGGCTCGAACCGCCGACCTAGTGATTAACAGAACCACTAACACTCAAATTCATCGCTAACAAGTTGGAGTACTTTAACAGGTTTTCCGCTTAGCGTCGCTCTACACTTTTCAAGCCGAACCTATGCCGGACTTTTTATCGCCAACCTTCTTTTTTATCTCTAAATATTCATGTAAAACAATTAGTTATAACAAAAACCACTAAACTGAAGCCGACTATCAGGG
Organism: Methylococcaceae bacterium; assembly: GCA_030699345.1. Lineage (GTDB taxonomy): Bacteria > Pseudomonadota > Gammaproteobacteria > Methylococcales > Methylomonadaceae > JABFRC01. The sequence goes on along the minus strand of JAUYMX010000332.1, from coordinate 7,011 downwards.
CGGATTGGTTAATTTGGCGCTGCTTGGGGCTGTTGGCATTTCGAAGGTGAGAGTACGACCCACGTATTTTTCAATGCCGGTGTGTCTGCTGTAATTCGATTAACCGACATTGGTAGATCACAGCACTGCATCTCACTCACGCTTGTATAGAGCAAAACCGTTGTATCAGTCGGCGCCATCCGGCAGCACAAAGCGTAGCGGGCGAGTTCCAATCTTAGCCCCTGTGACCGCATCGATGGCTACCGGCTTAATATCCTCTCCCGTTTCAACATCTTGAATACGTACCAACGGACCGCCGCCGCGATACTGGTGCCCCCAGGCGCCGATCATAACCAATACAGGCAGAAAATCGCGGCCGGCGGCCGTCAACACATACTCCTCGCGCGGCGGACGCTCCGAATACAGCCGTTTTTCCAATAATCCTTCCTCCGTTAACGTCGCCAATCGCCGGGTCAGAATCGTCGGCGCGATGCCAAGACTTTTCCGAAATTGGTCGAAGCGGGTCAGGCCAATATGGGCGTCCCGCAGAATCAACAGGCTCCAGGTGTCGCCGAGAAAAGCCAGGCAGCGAGCAATCGGACAAGGGTCGGTACAAATATTTTTATCGTTCATACTGTTTTAGTAGTGACTTACTTTCAAAATGGTAGTAACATTGCTATCGAAATGATAGTAACACTTAACTGATAGACAATCCACCCCCAACAAGGAGATTTGATATGAGCGATAAAGACCTAGCTGTAGCCCTGATCACCGGCGCATCCTCGGGCATTGGGCTGGTAACGGCCAAGGCCCTTCAACGAGCGGGTTATCGGGTATTCGGCACCAGCCGCAAGGCACCTGCAAGCATCGACGGCATCACGATGCTGACCTGCGATGTGACCGACGAAGCATCGGTAAAGAACATGGTAGCCGAGGTATTGAAACAGGCTGGACGTATCGACCTGCTGGTCAATAATGCCGGCGTCGGCTTGCTCGGCGGGGCGGAAGAGTCGTCCACCGCGCAGGCCGAGGCATTGTTTGACGTGAACGTCTTTGGCATTACCCGTGTGACCAATGCAGTGTTACCAACTATGCGCAGTCAAAAGCAAGGAAGGATAGTCAATATCAGCTCAGTCCTTGGCTTGATCCCATCGCCTTACAACGCCCTCTATGCCGCGACCAAGCATGCGGTTGAAGGTTATTCCGAATCGCTTGACCACGAACTGCGCAGTTTGGGAATCCGGGTTGTGCTGGTCGAACCAGGATTTACCCGGACCTCGTTCGAAGAAAGCATAACAAGGCCTGATCAACCGCTTGCGGCCTATGACTCGGTGCGTGCCGGCATGGAAGTGCTCATGCGGAATGGGGTGAATGCAGGCGACGCCCCGGAAGTGGTCGCCGATACGGTGGTAAAAGCGGCGACTACTGCAACACCGAGACGGCGCTATACCGCCGGAAAACAAGCAAGCCAAGTACGTTTCCTGCGCCGCTTCCTCCCGGAAGCCATGGTAGACAAGAGCTTGCGCAAGTTATACCAACTGCCGATGGTCTGAATATAGATAGCGGCATGATCCATTTTTCTAAAAATCTCATGCCGACTCTGTATGCAGTGATCTTGCACATCCGAAAAGGAGCGCTAGTAAGATGAGTCTCGTCAACAAAACCGGCCCCGGACTTAATGGTCTAGACCAGTTACGCGCCCTGATGGCCTCGGGGCTGAAGCCGGGAATCTTGGTGTCTCTGGATTTCGAGCTGGTGGAAATCGACATCGGTAAAGCTGTCTTTGCCGGCAAGCCCGGCGAGCATGCTTATAACCCTTTAGGCACTGTCCATGGCGGCTATGCGGCCACTTTGCTGGATTCCGCCTGCGGCTGTGCCGTCCATTCCAGACTAAGCGATAAACAGACTTACACGACCTTGGAATTGAAGATTTCCTATCACAAGGCAATCACCAAGCACACGGGTTTGCTAAGAGCGGAGGGCAATGTCTTGTCATTGGGGCGGCGAGCGGCGTTTGCCGAAGCCCGTCTCTCGACAGCAGAGGCAGGCTCTATGCCTCGGCGACATCGACATTATTGATATTCGTGCGAGAAGCTAAGTGAAGACCATTTCTTTGGAGCTATGAGGACGATGTCTATTAAAGCCGCAAATGCGCGCGAACGAATCCTGTTGGCGGCGACCGAGCTATTCTCCACCCAAGGCATCAGAGCCACCGGCGTCGATAGCATCGTCAAATCGGCGAACACCACCAAGATGAGCCTGTATAAGCATTTCTCATCCAAGGAGGCGCTGATCGTCGCTTACCTGCAAAACCGCGACGTCGAATTTTGGACGTGGTTTGTCGAGCAAATCGAGCGCAAAGCTCGGATGCCGAAATACCAGCTATTGGCAATTTTCGATGTCCACGGCGAATGCTTGGCCAACACCGATTTTCAAGGGTGCCCATTTATCAACGCATCCGCGGAATTTATGGATCAAAGCCACGCGGTGCATCAAGTATCCGCGGCGTTTTATCGCAAGTTTCGAAGTTATATGACCGATCTGGCCGGACAAGCCGGAGCGCGGTCTCCGGAGCGGCTGGCAGGACAACTCTGTGCCTTGTTCCAAGGCGCCATCGTATCCGAACAAATGCAGCGCCATTCCGGCGCGGCCGACGATGTCAAGTTGGCTGCCGAGATACTGATAGCAAACAGCATCGAATGATTATTTCGAATATTACCGAACCTTTTACCGAAGGAGGAAGCAACATGCCGAAACCCAACATCCCGTTAATGCCGATTACCCTTAACCGGCTTCAGTTCCGATACACAAACAAAAGCCGGTTGTTGGCCGTGTTGTTGTTGCCTCTGACGATCAGCTCAGGATGCAGCGATCAGGAAAAACAAACACAAGCAGTTTCCAGACCGGTAAAGGTGTTTCGAATCGAGGACACCGCTACGGTCGGTGTTATGAGCTTTGCCGGGGAAGTCAGGGCAAGAATCGAGACGCCCTTATCCTTCCGGGTGGCCGGTAAACTGCTGGAACGGAAAGTAGACGTTGGCGACCAAGTACGTAAAGGTCAGCTGCTGGCACTATTGGATGGCAACGATTACCGCCTCGCCGTGCAGGGCTTTAAGGCTCAGCTGGCTTCCGCTCGGGCCGACAGCACTTTCTTGCGGGACGACTTGGCGAGATACCGAGAACTGCTAACCCAGCAAGTCATCAGTCCGCCGGAGTTCGAACGGCACGAAACTGCGTATACCACGGCGAAGGAGCGCACGGCGGCGCTGGAAGCACAATTGGGCCAAGCGCTTAACCAGATGACCTATACCGAGCTGCATGCCGACCGCGACGGCGTAGTCACGGCGTTGGCTGTCGAGGCCGGGCAAGTGCTGACGACCGGTCAGGCCGTGGTAACGCTGGCCCAGCTAGACGAAAAGGAAGTTCATTTCGACGTTCCCGAACATCGCCTGCCGGAAATTAAGCGCCAACAAGCCGTTAACGTGTCTTTATGGTCCGACGACAATCGGTTACTCAAGGCTAAAATTCGCGAAATCGCCTCGGCCGCCGATCCGGCCAGCCGCACCTATCGTGTCAAGGCAAGCTTGCTGGAAGGCATGGACGCCGCACAATTGGGCATGACGGCGACCGTTTACATCCAGGGAAACAACGCCTCCCGTATCGCTATCCCGCTTTCCGCCATTTATACCCCGCAAAACCAGCCCGATCATCCCACGGTCTGGTTGGTCGATGAGCAGGCTACCACGGTCAAATCCGTGCCGGTTAGGTTGGGCGAAACGCTGGCTGGCGAACGCATTGCCGTCGAGGGCCTCGCCACAGGCCAATTACTGGTTAGCGCCGGTGTCCAGCGTTTGTCCGAGGGACAGGCTGTCCGCTTGCCGGAAGAAAATGTACCGGCTAGCGAGGGACAACCATGAAAGCCTTCAACCTCAGCGAGTGGGTGCTTAAACACCGCTCCTTCACCGGTTTTATGATCGCATTGGTCGTACTCGGCGGCCTATTCGCTTATTTCCGGCTGGGCCAGCAAGAAGATCCGCCGTTCACGTTTCGAATCATGGTGGTCAAGACTTTCTATCCCGGCGCCACCGCGTTGGAAGTCGAGCAGCAGTTGACCGATAGGCTGGAAAAAAAAATCCAGGAGTTACCGAACCTGGATTATCTACGCAGTTACTCCAAACCCGGTGAATCGGTGATTTTCATCACGCCGCGCGAGGATACGCCGCCCAAGGAGATTCCCGAGCTTTGGTATCAAGTGCGCAAGAAGGTCGACGACATCCGCATGACGCTGCCGCCCGGCAGCATCGGGCCGTTTTTCAACGACGAATTCGGCGATACCTATAGCCTGATCTACGCTTTTTCCGGCGGGGGTTTTAGTTATGCTGACCTAAAACAGGCCGCCGATTCGGTCCGCCAACAGCTTTTGCGGGTTAAGGATGTCGAGAAGATTGATCTGATCGGCGTACAGGACGAAAAGCTTTTCGTCGAATTTTCCGACAAGAAGCTGGCCGAATTGGGGCTGGATGCTTCGGCGGTTGCTCAAGCCCTGCAGGCGCAGAACGGCATGGCACCGGCGGGCACGGTGTTTTCCGCGCAGCGCAATCTGCCGATACGCCTGAGCGGCTCGTTCGACTCGGCGGATAGCGTCGCCAATATGGCGGTACGCATAGCTAATCGAACCTTCAAAGTTGGCGATTTTGCCACGGTGACGCGCGGCTATGTCGATCCTGCGGAATTCAAGATCCGTTTCAACGGCAAACAAGCCCTCGGCCTCGGCGTGACGATGAACAAGAAAGGCAACGTTATCGACCTGGGAAAAACATTGGCAGATACGCTTGTCCGCATGGAAACCGAGTTGCCGTTAGGCATGGATGTAGAGCCGGTCGCCAATCAAGCGCAGGTGGTTAAAAATCAGATGGAGGAATTCGGCCAAACCTTCTTCGAAGCCCTAGCTACCGTGTTGGTGGTGAGCTTTTTGAGTCTGGGCTGGCGTACCGGCTCTGTGGTCGCGCTGACCGTGCCGCTGGTGCTGGCCGCCACCTTGCTGATCATGCTGTTGTGCGGCATCGATCTGCAACGGATTTCCTTGGGGGCTTTGATTCTGGCGCTGGGCCTGCTGGTAGACGATGCGATGATTGCTGTCGAGATGATGGCCCGCAAGCTGGAAGAAGGCTGGGATCGGATGCGCGCCGCGACGTATGCTTATACTGCCACCGCCTTTCCGATGCTGACCGGTACCTTGATCACCATCGCCGGTTTCTTGCCGGTGGGTCTGGCCCAATCCTCGGCCGGTGAATACACCGTGGCGATTTTTCAGGTAGTCGGCATATCCTTGATACTGTCGTGGATAGGCGCGGTGGTGTTCACCCCGTATTTGGGATTTTTGATCCTCAAGGGTCATGCCAACGCCGATGGCCCGATCCACGACCTGTTCGACACGCCGTTCTACAACCGTCTGCGCCGTTGGGTGGATGCCTGCGTGGTGCATCGCAAGAAAGTGATTATCGCCACGCTGGCTCTGTTCGGCCTCGGTGTGGTGGCTTTAGCCCATGTCCCCGAACAGTTCTTCCCGCTATCAAACCGGCCGGAAGTCATCGTCAATCTGTGGCTGCCGGAGGGCAGTTCCTTCGAACAAACCGAAGCCGCCGCCAAGCGCATGGAAGCGCTGTTAGCCAAGGATGAGGATGTGGAACATATCGCCAGCTATATTGGCAGCGGCACGCCAAGGTTTTTCATGTTAATCGTGCAGCAACTGGCAAATACCAATCTCGCCGAATTGGTGGTGATGACCAAGGATAACCAGGCGCGCGAACGGGTGATGCAGCGTGTCCGGCAGATGCTGGAGACGGATTTTCCGAATGTCAGGGGCCGGGTCAAGCGGCTAAATGTCGGGCCGCCGATGGATTATCCGTTGGCGTTCAGAGTGCTTGGCGAAAACCCTAATATCGTGCGCGGCATCGCCGAGCAGGTGGCAGAGGTTGTACGCGACCATCCCGGCACCGTGGACGTCAACGACGACTGGCATGACCGGATGCCTTCGTTCCGCTTAGCCTTGGATCAGGACAAAGCTCGCGCCCTCGGCGTTTCGACGGCCAGCCTGTCGCAAGCCTTGCAGGCGCATTACACCGGCATCCCGGTCGGGCAACTGCGCGAACAGGATAAATTGATCGACATCGTCTGGCGGGCCAGCCCCGCATTGCGCACCGCCGCCGACGAATTGCCGGACATTGCGGTTCGCACGGCCAACGGCAAGTCGGTACCACTGTCGCAGTTCGTCAAGTTCGAGACCGTGTTCGAAGACGGCGTGCGTTGGCGGCGCAACCGCTTCCCGGCCATCTCGGTGCGTGCCGACGTGGCCGACGGCAAGATGGCCCCGGACGTGGCGGCGGAAATCGTCCCGAAACTTAAACCGATACAGGATAGCTTGTCGGCCGGTTATTTCATCGAAACCGGCGGCTCCAAGGAAGATGCGGTAACCGCGCAGAAGTCGATTCTGATTTGGATTCCGCTGGTGCTGATCGTCACGCTGATCTTGTTGATGATGCAGTTGCAAAATCTTTCCAGGACTTTCATGGTGTTCAGCACCGCGCCGCTAGGGGTGATCGGGGCAGCCTTCGCGTTGCTGTTGTTCCGGGCGCCGTTCGGTTTCGTAGCCTTGCTCGGCATCCTGGCGCTGGCTGGCATGATCATGCGCAACTCGGTGATTCTGGTGGATCAAATCGATCAGGATGAAAAGTCCGGACTCGACACCTGGTCGGCTATCGTCGAATCGACGGTGCGGCGGTTCCGGCCGATCATGCTGACCGCCGCGGCGGCGATCCTGGCGATGATACCGTTGTCGCGCAACGATTTCTTCGGCCCGCAGGCCATCGCCATCATGGGCGGGCTGACGGTGGCGACTGCGTTGACGGTGTTCTTCCTGCCAGCGCTGTATGCGGCTTGGTTTAGGGTGGAGCGTGCGTCGGCGGACTCTAAAGACGGTAAGCAGTAGGGTACGCATTGCGTACCTTTTAAAACCTCTGCAATTGTTAAAGC
>JAUYMX010000252.1 GCA_030699345.1 Methylococcaceae bacterium | reverse complement strand
CCTACCTTTATCTAAAGCGGTTTGCGCCACCGCCATCACTGCAGTTCTGACGATACCGGTATAGATAAGTTCCTGTGATAACAAGCGTTGATAATCGGTAACACCTTCCGCCAACACTTGGCTGTCACAAAGCAACAAAATATCAGTGGTTGTGCTGCCAATGTCAACAAACAACCCATTGCCTATTTTCTGGGCTGTCAATGAAGCGCTGGCAAGCCAATTGGCTGAAGCAATGGCTTCATAATGCTTAACTGCAATTTTTGAATATTCAACGAAACCCTCTTGTCCGGCATAAATCAAGAGTTCAGTATTCGGCAGTAAAGTACGCATGGTATTGATAATACTGATGACACCAGCGTCGCGGTTAGCAAATAAATCTACCAGTTCGCCAGTCATAGTAATAGCGTGAACCGCATCGACACCCGGCATGTCTGCCAAAATCATATTCACTGCATTGCGCAGTTGATCCAGCCCTTTCCATAATGGGCACGGTCGCTGATAAACCGCGACACAACAGCCATCGGTATTAACTAGCACAGCTTTAACATGGGCGCCGCCAATATCCCAGCCGATGGTATTAACTCGCATGTATTGCCCGTTGTAGGTTAATTGCAACAGGTTGATTTCGCAGTGGCTTAAGTTCTGGATCACTGTCGAGTAACTGCAAAACAGCTTCTGCTATATTGATTCCAAGCGCGGCGTAAATTCCGGTAAACGATGTAGTCAAACGAGGATTTATCTCCAGCACTAAGATTTGTTCATCGGTTTCAATCAAATCAATCCCGACATATCCCCAGCAGTCCGGCACAGCCCGGGCAACACTATCGGCTAGATCCTGGTAGTCAGAGCTTGCCGGTTGATAATTAACAATAATTTCTGATAACTGATACTGCTTGTCGATAAGGCTGAATTTCTGCAAATTAACACACACCAACCACGCTTTACCTTGTTTGAACAGACATGACAGGCTGGTTTTATGACCTTTTAAATGTGGCTGAATGATGTATTTTCCTTCACGCTTCAGCATTTGATCATAATCGATAAGCTCAGTAATTAAATTACTATCAGCACAGCCTATTCCATCTATCTGCTTAACCATCCAT
>JAUYMX010000251.1 GCA_030699345.1 Methylococcaceae bacterium | reverse complement strand
CCCTTAAGGTTCAACCTTGTCACGTAGATTAAGCCTTCTGTCTCGCTTCTGATGCCAGCTAAGACACTGAACGGTAGCCAAGGGCGTTGACCCTGTATGCACAAGGCAAGTGGGCTCAGTTGGTTACATTTGTTATCAGTCATAGAAGGCACCCATTATGTTTTTCATCGGTATTGATGTCTCTAAAGCTAAGCTGGATTGCAGTTTATTACTCGACGTTACCTGCAGTAAACGCCGCGCCAAATCGGTCGCTAATTCCAAAGTCGGTGTCACTGAGTTACTGATCTGGTGTGCCAAACAACAGGTCACTGTCCATGAGCTCCATGCCATCCTGGAGGGTACCGGCGTTTATCATGAACAAGCCGCACTGGCCTTGGCTAATGCCGGTGCCACGGTGTCGATTGTCAATCCGGCCCAGGTTAAAGACTTTGGCCGTAGCCTTGGTGTCCGCACGAAAACAGACGGGGTTGATAGTTTAGTACTGGCCCGTTTTGGTACCATGCTCACCCCCAGACCTTGGACGCCACCCGCCCAGGAAGCTCGTGTGTTACAAGCGTTGTTATCACGCCGCGAAGCCATTGCTCAGGATTTACAACGTGAGCGTAATCGTCTGGAAAAAGCCGATGCCACCGACACGCCTGCACTGATTCGTCAGTCTATCGTAACGTCCATTACTTTTCTGGAACAACAACTGGCTAAACTCCAGCAAGACATCGACGATCACATTAATAAACACCCCAGCCTGAAAGCCGATCGCGACTTATTGATCAGTATTCCCGCCGTGGGCCCACAAGTCGGTAATCATTTATTAGCGGTCATGCATAATCATCAGTTTCAGTCGGCCGAACAACTGGCGGCCTATTTAGGACTTGTACCGGTAGAGCGCCAATCCGGCACGTCCGTGTTGGGGCGGCCAAGGCTATCTAAAGCCGGTCCTGCTCGCATTCGTGCCATTTTATATATGGCTGCCATCGTCGGCACTCAATATAATCCGCATATCAAAGCGCTGTACCAACGTTTACAGGGCCGAGGCAAATCCAAAATGTCAGCGCTGGGGGCAGCCATGCGCAAGTTGGTACATTTGTGCTTTGGCGTACTCAAAACTAGGCAACCTTATCAGGCTAATTATGCAATTTAATATTGACTGCCAAGACGGTACCTACATTTTGAATGTCGCACATGAATGATTTATGGTGACAATAAATGAAGAGCCCGAAGTTGAATAATCAATCCAACGAAACAGCGATCGAAACCCAACTCAAAAACGCACTTGCCACCGACGGCCCGGTGCTTGCGGCGATTCGTGCTGCTTTTCCCCAAACAATAGCCGTTTACGCCTTCGGCAGCCGCATTAACGCCACCGCCAATGCCAACAGCGACCTGGATTTGTCGGTGCTGGTGGCAGGTTATGCCGATCCGCTGCGATTATGGGAGTTGTCCGGTGAATTGGCCGACATAGTTGGTTGTCCGGTGGACTTACTGGATATGCGGGCGGCATCGACGGTGATGCAATACCAGATTCTGCAAACCGGCCGCCGTTTGTGGGGGCGAGCGCTCGAAGCCGGTTTGTTCGAGGCCTATGTTCTGAGTGAAAAAACGGAATTAGATACTGCGCGAGCCGGGTTGTTGGATGATATTCAAACGAGAGGAAGTGTTTATGGTCGATGATGTGCTGATCAATAAAGCGGCAACAATAGAACGATGCGTGGCTCGTGTCCGTGAGGAATACCAAGCTGATCCAGCGGGATTTGCTGATAACCACACCCGCCAGGATGCAGCAATTTTGAATATCCAGCGAGCTTGTGAAGCGGCGTTGGACATGGGCCAGCATCTGATTCGCCGCGAACGGCTGGGTGTGCCGCAAAGCGCTCGTGATGTATTTGCCGTGTTGGCGCAAGCCGGTTGGATCGATAGCACATTAGCGGATTCATTAAAGCGCATGGTCGGGTTTCGCAATATTGCCGTTCACGATTATCAAAGCCTGCAATTACCGATTACTGTCAATGTGATCACCCAGCATTTGGATGAATTTTTGCGTTACTCTGCGGCGATTCTTAAAAAGGACGCAGGCAAGTAATAAATAAGCTCTATCGGTTGAGGCAATGCGGCATTCAAAGCTCTGCTTGGGATTTATATCGACCATGTTCTGATTTATCAGAATCAAAATAGAATTTACTAACATTCCGATGGAAACTTCTAAAAATTGCACTCCGACAAGTTCAGTGTCCTCTGGGTATGAATGCGAGCGGATGATTTTTAGATGTCCCCCAATATTAATTGGTTAGAATACGCCAAACCGGTTGGCGGCCTGAGCGATTTACCGAATTAAGGTTTTCGCAAAATAGACCAATCGGTATAAAAACACATGACATGGAAATAGTCATTAAAAATCAATGCTATAAACTTATTAACAGACATCAAACATGCTGACTTATCCCAATATTGACCCCATCGCAGTTGCTCTAGGCCCGATTAAAATTCATTGGTACGGCCTGATGTACCTGATTGGTTTTGCCGCCGTGTATTTCCTGGGTCAAAAGCGTGCAGCAGCACCATGGTCGCCGATTAAACCTGAAGCGATTGAGGATTTGGTTACCTACGGGGCCTTGGGGGTGATTTTGGGCGGTCGCATCGGTTATATTCTGTTCTATAACTTTGATGTTTTCATAGAAAACCCCATTATTCTGTTCAAAATATGGCAGGGTGGCATGTCCTTTCATGGCGGCATGTTGGGGGTGTTTGTTGCGATGTCGCTATTTGCCAAGAAGCAGAACTGTACCATGCTGCAATTGACCGATATTATCGCGCCGCTGGCACCGATTGGTTTGGGTGCTGGCCGTATCGGCAATTTCATCAATTCAGAATTATGGGGACGAACTTCTGATGTGCCTTGGGCCATGGTGTTTCCGACTGGCGGCCCACTGGCCAGGCATCCGTCGCAGCTTTATGAAGCCTTTTTGGAAGGTGTAGTGATGTTTGCCATCTTGTGGATTTACTCCAGCAAACCCAGGCCGACCATGGGCGCAACCGGTTTAGCGGTCTTTCTATACGGTTGTTTCCGGTTTTTCGTGGAATTCTTCAGAATGCCGGATGCGCATTTGGGTTATTTGGCGCTGGACTGGGTCACCATGGGCCAGATACTGTCAACGCCGATGATTATTATCGGTGCGCTGCTGTTTTATTTTGCTCACAAGAATGCACCGAAAGAAGTCGCATGAGAGCGTATTTACAATTGCTGGATAAAATTCTGCAGGAAGGCAGTTTAAAAGGCGATAGAACCGGCAGCGGTACGTTATCGATTTTCGGCCATCAACTGCGTTTTGATTTGCAGCAAGGTTTTCCGCTGGTAACCACTAAAAAGATCCACGTTAAATCCATCATCCATGAACTGCTGTGGTTTTTGCGGGGCGATACCAATTTAGCTTATCTGCATGAGCACAAGGTCAGCATCTGGGATGAATGGGCTGATGCCGATGGCGAGCTTGGCCCGGTCTATGGTTATCAATGGCGTTCTTGGCCTGTTGCCGATGGTCGGCATATTGATCAGATTCAGCAAGTGGTCGAGCAACTTAAAAAAACGCCCAACAGCCGACGATTGATTGTTTCTGCCTGGAATGTTGCCGATTTACCGGATGAAAGCATCAGCCCGCAACAAAATGTCGCCCAAGGTAAAATGGCGCTAGCACCCTGCCATGCGTTGTTTCAGTTCTATGTGGCCGATGGCAAGCTGTCATGTCAGCTCTATCAGCGCAGCTGCGACACGTTTTTGGGCGTGCCGTTCAATATTGCCAGTTATGCGTTATTGACGCATATGGTGGCTCAGCAGTGCGATTTGGATGTGGGTGACTTTATCTGGACCGGCGGCGATGTGCATTTATATCTGAATCATCAAGAGCAAGCCAAACTGCAACTCAGTCGTGAGCCTTATGAGTTGCCAAAGTTACATATAAATCGTAAACCCGCTTCACTATTTGATTATCGCTACGAGGATTTTGAAATCGTCGATTACCGGTCGCACGAGCCGATAAAAGCGGCAATTTCTGTATAAGCCAAACTTGTCAGGAACAAGCGGTGATTAGTTACGAAGCATTGATTGTGTTTTCCGTCACCACCGTATTGGTGTGCTTTAGCCCTGGCCCGGCCGCGCTTTTTGTTGCCTCGACGGCGGCGTCTTTCGGCAAACGCCATATTCTATTTGCGGTCTTGGGTATTTGTGTCGCCAATATCGCCTTTTTTGGTTTATCGGCATTGGGCATTGCCGGGTTGATTGCTACGTCCCCGGTTTTATTTCAATGGTTTCGTTGGATTGGCGCGGCCTACTTGGTAGGACTGGGGCTGCAATTGCTGGTGTCGAAAAAAACACAGCGCTTGCAGTTAGCCAAGGATAATCCGCACGCCGCAAAACGCATGCGAACTTTTTTTAAAGGCTTTTTTGTTGAAGCTTCCAACCCGAAAGCACTGCTGTATTTTGGCGCGTTGTTGCCGCAATTTATTAATCCTAGCCAGCCATTAGTGCCGCAACTGCTGATTTATTGCTTATTGACCATCGTTTTTGATTTGATGGCCTATTCGTTTTACAGCGTGATGGGATTGGGCATTGCCAAAGCGTCCAAGCAAAAGTTTTACTTACTGCTTAACCGACTGGCCGGAGGGGCGTTTATTTTGGCGGGAATTCGTCTGGCGATTTTTAAATGATAAGGATGTTTCAGGTCTTACCTTATGAGTAAAGGCAAGACCTGAAGGTTACAAGCTTATTGTTTACTGAAAAACGCAGTCAATGCAGCGTTACGATCATTACCGACCTGTTGAGCATAAGGGCGGCTTTCGATCAATTTAATGTAAGCATCAATACCTGGGATATGCTCTGAAACTAAATCAGTGCCATAAATCTTTTGGCTGGCGAAAGATACCAACTGTAAATGCGGCCAGGCAACAATATCAGCCGCAGAAAATTCACTACCCAGCGCGTAAGGTTCCAGCTTAATCAACCTTGCCAAGCCTTTTAAACCAGCTTCAAGTTTAACTTTGACTTCATCTATCGTTTCAGATGACACCGTGCCGCCAAAAATGGCTTGTGAGTAGATACGACGGGCAATCAGTTCAACATTTAATTCAAGATGTTGAATAAATTCACGAGTTTTAGCTCGCTCGAAAGCATCACTTGGATATAACGGATGTTCTGGGTAGCTGTCTTCTAAATATTCAAGAATGGCTTGTGATTCTGACAAATAACCATCGGCAGTTTTAATAAACGGGATTTTTCCCAGCGGAGACCGCTTCAATACTGCATCGGTTTGGCCGGGGGCAACAAATTCCTCTAAAAAAGCAATTTCCTTCTCCATCATTGCCCATTTGATTTTGTTGTAATAATTGCTGATTGCAACGCCGTAAAGAGTAATCATAGTGCTGTCCCCATAAATGAAAGTAGTTAAAAATAGACAGACCGGTCTATCTGGTGAAATAATACATACTGGTCTGTATACTTGCAACCCTAATTTTATTTTCACTGCTATGACCAGAAATCTTAAAGAACATATTTTGCAAACTGCGTCCGGGCTTTTTTACAGCCAAGGTATTAAAGCGACCGGCGTGGACACCATTGTTAAAGCCGCAGGCACCACCAAAATGAGCCTGTACAAATATTTTCCGTCCAAAGATGACTTGATTCTGGCTCATTTGCAAAAAAGCAGTGCCGAAATGCGTGTTCTCATCATGAATGCCATCGACAGTAGAGCCACGCAACCAAAACAGAAATTGCTGGCGGTGTTCGATATATTTGAAGAGCTATTGATTACCCCGCAATTTCGCGGTTGCCCGTTTATCAATGCGTCAGCAGAATTTGCCGAAGAAGCAAACCCGGTACAACAGGCTTCAGCTGAGTTTTATGACGGCTTCCATAAACTGCTCACCGATTTGGCGCAACAAGCAGGCATAGCAAATCCTGAGCTTGTGGCGAAACAACTGCTGATGCTGATAGCCGGTGCTATTGTCACAGAGCAAATGAAACGGCAATCTGGTGCGATGACGGTCGCTCGTCAGGCGGCAGAGAAATTATTTGAGGTGCCGAATCCTGCCAAGTCTTGATTTATTATCGGCATACACTCTATTTTCAGATTATCTCTCAGCGACTAACGTCGTTACTTTAAGACGCCGATCAACAAAATAGCTGTTGCAGGCATTTTTGGCACCGGTTCTGCTTTCGGCATTAGTTCCACTGGATTCAACATCGCCGAACGCAAAGTGGCTGATGAAACGCTGCGCGTAAAGATTGCATTGGACAATGTCAGCACTGGCGTGATGATTGCCGATAATGACCGCAATATTATCTACGTCAATCAAGAGCTGATTAAAATACTCGGCAAAGTCGATGCAGAAATTAGACAGCAGTTACCAAAATTTTCTATAGACAGCCTGGTCGGTACCAATTTGGATAATTTTCACAAAGATCCATTGCATCAGGCAAAAATGCTTACTTCCTTAACCGCCCCCTATGAAGCCAATATGGTGCTTGGTGGCCGTTCAATGTGGGTGATAGCCAATCCTGTCATCAATGAACAAGGCCTGCGACTGGGCACAGTGGCAGAATGGCATGACCGAACTAATGAAGTAATGGCGGAAAACGAGGTCGCTGCGATTGTCGGCGCCGCTGCCGAGGGAGATTTCAGTAGGCGTTTTAATCTTGCCGGTAAAGAGGGGTTCTTCCTCCATCTGGGTGAAGATATTAATCAGCTGATGCAAACCAGTGAATCCGGGCTCAATGAAGTTGTGCGCGTGCTCAACGCGCTGTCTCGCGGCGACCTGACGGAATCGATCACTAATGATTATTCCGGTATTTTTGGGCAACTTAAAAATGATTCCAATACTACGGTGGAAAAACTCAAAGCTATTATTAGCCAAATCAAGAATGCCGCGGACAGCATTTACACGGGAACGAAAGAAATAGCTTCGGGTAACAACGACCTGTCACACCGTACGGAACAGCAGGCCGCTAGCCTGGAACAAACGGCTGCGAGTATGCAGGAGTTGACCTCTACAGTGCGGCACAATACCGAAAACGCTAAACATGCCAATGCGCTGGCCGCCAAAGCCACAGATGTTGCCGGTAAAGGCGTAAATGTAGTCGGCCAGGTGGTGGTAACCATGGGATCCATTTATGAGTCTTCACGTAAGGTTGTGGATATTATTGGAGTAATTGACGGCATTGCTTTTCAAACCAACATACTCGCGCTTAATGCTGCGGTGGAAGCGGCCCGCGCCGGGGAACAAGGTCGTGGCTTTGCTGTGGTTGCCGGAGAAGTCCGCAATCTTGCACAACGTGCAGCCGCTGCTGCCGGGGAAATCAAAAGCCTGATTGGCAATTCCGTAGAGCAAATTGAAGACGGTACCCGTCTGGTAACGCATGCCGGCAAAACCATGGAAGAGATTGTCAATTCAATAAACGGTGTCACGGTAATTATGTCAGCAATTGCGGCGGCTTCCGTGCAGCAAACCTTCGGCATCGACCAAGTCAATCAAGCGATCGGGCAAATGGATGATGTTACCCAGCAAAATGCCGCGTTGGTAGAACAAGCTGCGGCCTCGGCCGAATCATTGGAAGAACAAACGCAAAATTTAACGGCAACCATCAGGCAATTTAAAGTCGATACCCAAAATGACGGGCTGGCTATCATCAAACGATCTAGTGCTATTTCAGGCGCTAGTTTGTATGAGCCGATTATGGGTAAGTTACAACCGCAAAAAATAGTTGCTGGGGAAGAATGGGAAGAGATTTAAGTTCAGTCTTTTTATCGGCTAAAAACGATATTATCAATTAGCCGGGTTTTACCTAATCTAGCGGCTACCAGTAACACAAGCTCGGTATCTTCGGCTCTGGCTTTTGCCAAGTCTTGGCTGCGGCAAACCGCAAAGTAGTCGGGAGCAAACCCTGCCGCTTGTAGCGAGCTGAGGGCATGTTGTTCTATGTCGGCAACAGGCTGACCGGCTAACACGGCATCTCGGGCATGACATAAGGTTTGATAAAGTTGTGCGGCGATTTGTTTTTCCTCCGCCGACAAATAGCCGTTGCGTGAGCTCATCGCCAAGCCGCTGGCCTCTCTGACGGTGTCTACACCGATGATGTCGACGGGGATGTTTAAATCCCGAACCATGGTGCGAATCACGGCCAGTTGTTGAAAATCTTTCCGGCCAAACAAGGCTAAATCCGGCTGCATGATGTTGAATAACTTGCAGACCACGGTGGCGACACCATCGAAATGGCCTGGTCTGGCCGCACCGCAGTAAATAGTTGATAGTCCGCTGACCGAAACAGTGGTTTTGGCGTCAGGTGCATAAATATCGGTGACTGCCGGTAGAAACAGCAAATCGGCACCTGCCGCAGCCAATTTTGCTTGGTCTTCTGCTTCGGTACGCGGATAACTGTCAAAATCTTCGCCCGGCCCAAATTGGGTGGGATTAACAAAAATACTGACGACTACTCTTTCGGCTTGTTGTTTGGCTTCGGTGACCAGTTTGATGTGTCCATCATGTAAGTTACCCATGGTGGGCACGAATGCGACACGGTCTCCAGTCAGTTGCCAGGCTTTGATGAGGCGGCGACATTCGGATACTGTGCTGACAATTTGCATAGCGCTTAAAAACTGTGTTCAGCAGAAGGGAAGGTAAGCTGTTTGACGGCTTGATGGTAAGAGGCAATCGCTTCTTCAATCGATGCAGCATCTTGCAAAAAGTCTTTGGAAAAACGTGGGCGGTTGCCAACGCCTATGCCGAGCATGTCGTAAAGCACCAAGACCTGGCCATCACAATCGACGCCTGCACCGATGCCGATCACGGGAATGTCTAGTTGGCTGCTGATGTCTTTGGCTAGAGCCGCAGGGACGCATTCCAGCAAAAGCAATTGCGCGCCTGCCTGTTGCAGCAAATGCGCGTCGTCTATGAGTTTTTGCGCAGCTTCCGGCTCGCGGCCTTGCACTTTGTAACCGCCTAAGAGATTGATAGATTGCGGGAGCAGGCCCAAATGCCCACAAACAGGTATACCTTGGTCGACCAGAAAGTTAACGCAGTCGATTTTTGCGCCTTCCAACTTAACCATTTGCGCCCCGGCGCGCAGCAATTTACCGGCATTTTTAGCGGCAAGTACCGGTGTGATGTAGCCCAAAAAAGGTAAATCAGCGACGATAAATGCTCTCCGCCGAGTTTTAGCAACGCATTGTGTGTGATAAACAAGGTCGCGCAAGGTAACCGGTAAGGTGGTGCTCTGGCCTTGGATGACATTTCCTAAAGAATCGCCTACCAGCATGACATCAATTCCGACTTTATCGATGACAGCGCTAAAGCTGGCATCGTAAGCGGTCAGGCAGGTGATTTTTTCACTGCGTTGCTTCATTGCCGCCAAGTCGTTGACGGTCAACGGGCTAGATGCTGTTAAATATTGAGTCATGATTGGATCAAGCGCTGTAAACCACGTAATGGGCAATTGGCAACTAAGTCGCTCAAGCGGCCTTTGCCCGGTACATGCAAGTCAGGGGCAATTTCGTAAAGGGGATATAAGACGAACTCTCTATCGGCAATGCCTATGTGTGGCACGATTAAGTCCGGCAAATGAATTTGTTGGTCGCCGTAGAGTAATAAATCCAGATCCAGCGTTCTTGGCCCCCAGCGCTCACCGGTTCTAACGCGACCATGTTCGTTTTCGATGCCTTGCAGACAGTGTAATAGCGCTGTTGGTGTTAATTCGGTGGCAATCGCCATTACCGCATTGACGTAATCCGGCTGATCTTTAGGCCCCATCGGCGCGCTTTGATACAAGCTGGAAAAAGTCAGTTCTTGTATCCCGGCGGTTGCTGCTATTGCCGAGCGTGCGCCGTTAATTTGTTGGCTTGGTGTGGCGAGATTACTGCCCAGCCCTATAAAAGCGGTTACCGTGTTTGTCATGCGTTAAGCATCCGGGCTAGGTGTGTCGACTTTCGGCTTTCTGCGATAAGTTCTTTTACGCTTGGCAGCAGATGCATTGCGCGGCGGCTGGGTCATTTTGCGTTGTTCGTTTTCGTCGGCAAGGTGATAGCGAGTCCACCATTCGGCTATTTCTGGATCTACGCCGCCGGTTTCGGCACGTAACAGCAGAAAATCATAACCAGCCCGAAAACGAGGGTGGGTGAGTAAGCGGCTGGGCTTTGAGCCTAACCGAATGTTAAATTTGGGCTGTAGACTCCAGACTTCACGCATTGCCATGGTGATGTGTTTGGGCATCGCGGTGCTCTTAACTTGTCGGGAAAGTACCTCATTGGCTGCTTCTTGATAAGCGATAAATTCCGGTTCGCCGCGAGTCATTTTTTTCTTGGCCAGTATTTGCACAGGTTCCCACAAGAAGGCCGCGAATAAAAAGTAAGCGGTAACGGTTTTACCCAGGGCAATTCTATTGTCGGAGTTTTCCAGCGCTTTAATCAGCAGCAACCGTGGAAAGCCATCTGCTTCAACCGATAAGCTCGCTTCAGTGGCGGGAAACAGTACTTTAAATAATCCGTAATGCCTGAGCATTTCGAAAGTTTGCAAGGCATATCCGGATAAAAACAGTTTTAATGTTTCGTCATAAAGCCGGGCAGACGGTATGCTTGCCAATATTCCGGCAAGATCATGCATGGGCTTTTCACAATCAGGGTGGATATTAAAACCCAGCTTGACGGCAAAACGCACTGCTCTAAGCATGCGCACGGGATCTTCACGAAAACGCGTTGCCGGGTCGCCAATAAGTTTGAGTGAGGCCATTTTGTGGTCGTCCATGCCGCCCACATAGTCCACCACAGAAAAGTCTTTGATGTTGTAGTACAAGGCGTTGACGGTAAAATCGCGACGCCAGACGTCTTCTTCTATGGTGCCGTAGATGTTGTCGCGCAATAAGCGGCCTTCTTTATCCAGCACTTGCTTATTGTTATCGGCATCACTGGCACCACGAAAGGTGGCAACTTCGATAATTTCGCGGCCGAAATGAACATGAGCAAGACGAAATCTGCGGCCAATCAATCGGCAATTGCGGAAAACTTTTTTAATTTGCTCAGGATCCGCATTGGTGACAACGTCAAAATCCTTGGGTTCGCGTCCCAGTAATAAGTCGCGCACACAGCCGCCAACCAGATAGGCGTCAAAGCCCTCTTTTTGCAGTCGATACAATACTTTCAGCGCATTTTCACTGATTTGTGACCGCGAAATAGAGTGTTCCGAGCGGCTATATATTTTGCCATTAGTGGCGACCGGGGCTGCTTCGCTTTTGGTCCCCTTAATGATTTTTTTGAAAAAGTTTAAAATGGCTCTCACTCCCTGTTGGTTTAGCGATTGCGGCAATCATATCATTTGAACGAATTCCAACCCAACCGCCAAGCTGGTTTTCTTTTACATTCCCCTTTTCGGTATAGTAGAATCGCGACTCTGAAAGCTGTCGACAATGCCATTTTTTACCCCGATGTCGTTAGCTAGGCCAGAAAATTAGACAACCTTAACCTTAAAAATTCGCCTTTCGAGCGAGCTTAATTGGAATTGTTATGTACAAAAAGATTCTAAATGGCTTTATTGACCATCCTTTATTAACTAGCCTTTTTGTAACAGATTTCTTTATTCTTCTGTTCCATAGGCCGCCATTTCTATTTTCTGTGGCAATGTTTGGCTTTTTAATAGCTATGTGCATGTATTTTGGCCAAAAACTGGCCTTGTTTAAAGACTAATTGTCCAGACCAAAAAACACAAATAACAAATCTAAACCGGGAGCCGATTTAACATTGGCTCCCGGTTTTTTTCGCCGATTTGCGGCGATGCTGTATGACTTCTTATTACTGGTTGCAATCTTATTTGCCGCCACGGCACTCCTGCTCCCATTTAACTCAGGCGCGGCAGCTACTGATAGCCAGCTATGGTTTTACCGTATCTATTTGCTGAGCATTAGTTTTCTTTTTTACGGCTGGTTTTGGACCCACGGCGGCCAGACATTGGGCCTTCGCGCTTGGAAAATCAAAGTATTAACGCTCGATAAACAAGTCATCAGTTGGCCTCAAGCAGGCTTGCGCTTTGTGTTTGCCGTGTTATCTTGGATGGCCTTAGGTTGCGGTTTTCTGTGGATCCTCATCGACAAAAATAAACGCAGCTGGCACGATCATTTATCTAAAACCGCGATATTTTTTGAAGAATAAATTCTTTCTCGCCATTGCCCATCTGGTACGCCATGCAAAATCCATTATTAGCCAACAGCCCATTACCACTATTTTCACAAATTAAACCTGAGCACGCACTTCCCGCGATAGAGCAATTATTGGCCGACGCGCGTGCCGAGGTGAAGCTTCGCCTGGAAGCTACCGATTATTACACATGGGACAACCTTGTCGAACCGCTGGAAAATGTTGAAGACAAGCTGAATAAGGCGTGGTCGCCAGTCAGTCATATGAATTCCGTGCTCAATTCTGATGCACTGCGCGATGCTTATAACGCTTGCTTGCCGTTGTTAAGCGATTACTCCACCGAAATGGGGCAAAACGAGCAGTTATTTAACGCCTACCGATTTATTGCTGACAGCAAAGAATTCACAGTACTCAATATCGCTCAGCAAAAAATTATCGATAACGCATTAAGAGACTTCAAGTTATCCGGCATCGGTCTGGATGAGGCCAAAAAACAGCGCTATAAAGAAATCAGCCAAGAATTATCGCAACTAACCAGCAAATACGAAGAAAACGTGCTGGATGCCACCAATGCCTGGAGTAAATTGATTACGGATGTCAACGATTTGGCAGGTTTACCGGAATCGGCGTTGGCTCAAGCAAGGCAGGCCGCTGAGCATGAAGATCAACAAGGTTGGCTGATTACCTTGCAATTTCCGTCTTATATTTCTGTACTGACTTACGCAGACAATCGCGAATTACGCCGCGAACATTATGAGGCCTTTGCCACTCGGGCATCAGATCAGGGGCCGCAAGCAGGGCAGTTTGATAACAGTGACATCATGGAAAAGATCCTGCAGTTGCGTCATGAAAAAGCCCAGCTGCTTGGTTTTAACAATTACGCCGAATTATCGCTGTCCACCAAAATGGCCGACCGGCCCGATGATGTTGTGCAATTTCTGGAAGATTTGGCCGCGAAATCTTTGCCACAAGCACGTACTGATCTGGCAGAACTGCGCGCTTTCGCCAAGCAATTCGACGGTAGTGATGATTTGCAATCTTGGGATATGACTTACTACTCCGAGAAGATGCGCCAGCATGAATACCAACTGTCTCAAGAAGAAGTAAAAGCCTATTTCCCGATTACCCGCGTATTGCTCGGCTTATTTGCCGTTGTGCAACGGCTTTACGGTTTAAACATTAAAGAAATCAAAGACTTCGACAGCTGGCACCCTGACGTTCAGTTTTTTGAGATCCACGACAAAACCAGCCAATTACGCGGCAGGTTTTATATAGACCTGTACGCTCGCGCCAAAAAACGCGGCGGCGCCTGGATGGATGACTGTGTCGGTCGTAAAAAAACCGATGACGGAATCCAAATTCCGGTTGCTTACTTAACGTGTAACTTCACCCCGCCGACTGCCAGGGATGGCGGAAGTGCAGCAACGGGTCGGGAACCCGTGCTGCCTACCGGCGATACACCGAGTTTGTTGACGCACGACGATGTCACCACCTTATTCCACGAATTTGGTCACGGCCTGCATCACATGCGCACTTTGGTTGATCATCTGAGCGGTTCCGGCTTCAGCGGTGTGGAATGGGATGCGGTCGAATTGCCTAGCCAATTTATGGAAAACTGGTGTTGGGAACAAGAAGCCCTGGCATTAATTTCAGGGCATTTTCAAACCGGCGAACCGTTGCCGGATGCGTTGTTTAACAAGATGCTGGCTGCGAAAAATTTCCAGGCCGGCATGGTCATGGTTAGACAAATAGAATTCAGCCTGTTCGATTTTAAAATCCACCAAGATTATGATCCGGCTCAAGGCGGGCGCATCTACGATATTCTCGACCAAGTTAGACAGCAAGTCGCTGTTGTAACGCCACCCAAAATCAACCGGTTTGCGCACAGTTTTGGGCACATTTTTGCCGGTGGTTATGCGGCTGGTTACTACAGTTACAAGTGGGCGGAAGTGCTATCCAGTGATGCATTTTCCATGTTTGAAGAAAACGGCATTTTCGATCCGGAAACTGGGCACGCATTTTTAACTAACATTCTGGAGCAAGGCGGCAGCCAAAACGCGATGGAGTTATTCGTCAAATTTCGTGGCCGTAAACCCAGCATTGATGCATTGCTCAGACATTGTGGTATTGCTGCATAAATCCAAATAGGAGTAATTGATGGAATGGTCTGAAGTCATCGAGAATCCACTTTTCGAAAATCTGCCTTTTAAAATCGAACTCAACCGTTTTGGCCAGATTTTGATGAGCCCAGCCAGCAACAGTCATGGCAATATGGAGTATCGCGTGGGCAGAGCATTGGAACAAAGCTGCCCACCCGGCGAAATCATCATCGAATGTGCGATACAAACCAGCGACGGTGTAAAAGTCGCTGATGTGGCCTGGGCCAGTGCGGCATTTATCGCCGAATACGGCTACAGCACCCCTTACCAGTTAGCGCCGGAAATTTGTGTCGAGATCCTTTCTCCATCCAACAGCGACGAAGAAATGCGCATTAAAACCGAGTTGTATCTAGCTCGCGGCGCGCAGGAAGTTTGGCTGGTAAATGCAAAAGGCAATCTACGATTTTTTAGTCACACCGGCGAACTTAATGCTTCATCTAAAGTAGGAACTATCAGACTGTAATGAAATACCACGATCTACGCGACTTCATCAAACAACTGGAAAAACAAGGCGAACTCAAGCGCATTACTGTGCCGGTTAGTCCCAACTTGGAAATGACCGAAATTGCTGATCGTGTCTAACAACAGGCAGGGCCGGCATTATTGTTTGAGAATCCGGTGGGATATAACATCCCGGTGCTGGCCAACTTGTTCGGTACGCCACGTCGGGTTGCAATGGGGATGGGCGCGCAGTCAGTCAGCGAACTTCGCGGTATTGGTGAATTGCTGGCCTACCTGAAAGAACCCGAACCGCCCAAAGGCATGAAAGACGCCTGGGAAAAGTTTCCGGTATTTAAACAAGTGCTTAACATGGCACCTAAGCTGATTAGCTCGCCACCCTGTCAGGAGCTGATCAGGATCGGCGATGAAATCGACCTTAGCGAATATCCCATTCAAACCTGTTGGCCGGAAGATGCGGCGCCATTAATTACCTGGCCCTTTGTCTTCACCAAAGGCCCGCATAAAACCCGCCTAAACTTGGGTATTTATCTTCAACAAGTCATTGGTAAAAATAAAGTCATCATGCGCTGGCTGGCGCATCGAGGCGGCGCGCTGGATTTTAAGGAATG
>JAUYMX010000249.1 GCA_030699345.1 Methylococcaceae bacterium | reverse complement strand
AAATAGCCATGCCAGCAAAATTGGCGTTTGCCTTTGTATTTTGCCCTGTACATCGCCTCATCGGCGAATTTTAATAGCATGAGTGGATTGGTATTGTCTTCAGGGTAAATAGCTATGCCGATGCTGGCTGATACCGGTAGTTCAATATTATTTTCGTTTACTGTCATGGTCAGTGAATCGAGAATACGTTGTGCTGTTTCGGTGATCAATTCTTTGGATGTGCCGTTTAAGATGACTACAAATTCATCACCGCCCAGTCGCGCCACGGTGTCTACTTCGCGTACACAGTTCATTAAGCGTCCAGCGACTTCAATAAGCACATTATCGCCTTGACCATGTCCCAAACTGTCATTTATTTGCTTAAACCCGTCCAAATCAAGATAAAGCAACGCTACGTTATAGTTAAAACGATTTGCTGATGCTATGGCGGTATCTAGTCGCTGAAAAAAAAGTTTTCTATTGGGCAAGCTGGTTAATGGATCGATTTCTGCGTGGTATCGAAGCTCATTTTCCAACTGTTTATGATCGGATATATCTACAAACATGATCACGTAATGGCTAATGCTGCCATCGGCCTTTTTAATGCCATTAACCAACACCATGGCAGGAAACTGCTGATTAGATTGCCTACCAATAAGCAGCTCGCCTCGCCAGTGCCCATCTTTACTGACCAGCGAAGTGATTTCGTTGAGAGTGGATTGGCTAATCGATAAATCAAAAATCCTTTCAATGGGCTTGCCTTCAATGTCAATTAAATTAAAGCCGGTAATTTCTGTGAAAGCAGGATTGATAGTTAGCATGTTGTAGTGGGCATCCAAAATCAACATGGCGGCACCAGAGACTTGATAAACGCTAGCCGCAAGAGTCAAGTTTGCTGCTGATAATTCCTGAAGTGTGATGTCTTCTAAAATCCAAATGATTTGGGGATTGGACGATGGGTTGATTATTTTGCCTTTGAAACGGGTCTTGCTTGAATCACCATTGCATTGCCGGGTTGGTAGCTCAACATCAATGGTTTCTGTCTTAACAAGTTGTTCCAGTAAGTGATTTTGTAGCGCAACTTTGTCTGCATTGTCGCGGTTAAAAATGTCGCTTAGTGAAGTGATTTCGTGTTTTTTGTAACCAAATTGTTCTAAAAATTGTTGGTTTGTTTTTAGCAGGTTAAAGGCCAAGTCAGTAAAAGCAATGCTCACAGGCGCTTGTTCAAAAATAGCTAACTGTTGGGCTTCGCTTGTGCAGAGTTGTTTTTTTAACTGTAAAAACCTGAACAGTGAGTTTATTTTTGTGTCCAATTCAATTCGTTTAATAAATTGTGTAACGAAATCAAGAGCCTTTATTTTAAAGCTGGGGTGAATATTGCCTTCATCGGTTTGGTTTTGCATCAAAATTTATAAGATGTTGTCAATATTCAGATGGAAGTCTTAAGTTGAGAGGATGCTGCCGGTAATCGTCAATTACTACTAACAATTAACATGCCAAGTAATATAAATAGACATTTTAAAAACTTATTTCTACCGTCTCTGTTCGAACTATGGCTTTGGTAAATCAATGCGTTAATTGATTTAGCTAATAATTTTATAGTCTGGGCATAGATATAAGTAACCAGGAAGATGTCTTTTCATTTTAGATAGCCGTGCCAGCTTTGTCATGCGATTGTGTCAATTCTGTCAGCGGGATAGTTTTAAACTTGATTGAAAGTTTTTATGACGTCTAGGCGGAGATTTTTCGAGGTTCGGCGCTCACAAAAAAGAAGCCCCTTTCGGAGCTTCTTTTTTAAAGGCTTTTAATTAACTGCGGTTTCTTTTTGCTTTTCCAGCAAATAGTCTAGCCAGAGGTTCGATAATTTCTCTTGTACGCTATTTTGCCGGAGCCGAGCATTCAGGTTAGGGAAATCGACCTTATCTAAATCCTGATCTTGGTTGTAGCAAGAATATACGAAGAATTCCTTACCGGTTTCAGCATCAACATGTTTACACAAACACTGGGCGCAGATGCCTTTCATCATGCACTGCATCGGTGAATTGATGGAGCCGATAGCGTGATGGGCTTTGGTTAAATACGGTTTCAGAACGTTAAAACGCGCATCTTTAACGGCGGCCATCATTCGGTCCGAACCAATTACCACGAGATGATCGACATCAGCCAACGAGATGGTTTGTTCTCCCAGCTCACCTTTGCCATAAGCGATCATGGCTTCCAGAATATTGCCGACAAATGATTTGTCTTGCGGGCGGTTGGCTTGAATTGGGGTGACGCCCGGCGTGTTATCAACGGCCCAGATAATCACATCTGCTGCGGCTTCAACATCTTCAACTTTAAAAACATCCTGGTTGTATTTGTAACCGGCAAAATAAATAACCCGGTTACCCGCAGCCCGTAATGCTTTACCGATTGAGAACAATACCGCATTACCTAAACCACCGCCGATCAACAACACGGTTTGACCGGTAGGGATGTCGGTCGGCGTGCCGGTAACACCCATCACGATAAGCGGGTCGCCGACTTTCCAGGTCGCGCACAGTCGTGACGACGAGCCCATTTCTAGCGTAATCAATGAGATAGTGCCATTTTCGGTATCAACTTCGGCGCCGGTTAATGCCAAGCCTTCTGCGGCGAGCGAGGTGCCTTCAACGACTGGGGCATAGGCTTCGTAGTTTTGCAGTCGGTAAAATTGGCCTGGGTGGAACTTTTGCGCGGCCAATGGTGCCTTAACGACAACTTCGATAATGGTCGGAGTCAATCTATTAATAGCTACGATGGTGGCGTTAAAGGAATCATCCAAATTAGCGAACAGGTTTTTTAAGGCAGCGTCACGTTGCGGTTGCTCGGCTGGATTCAACTGTTGCAGTTCTTTGGCAAATAAATCGACGACATAAGGGTAACCGTCTTTGGCACTGGCCATCGCTTTGACCACGTTGCCGGCGTAAACCGGATGGTTGTCGCCATAAAAGCTGATGAACTTGCCGTCTTTTTGATAAGACGTCAGCGGTGCCGGTTTACCCAGTTTAGGTGCGGCTTCATCGTGCATCGCCACCAGTTGAACTGTGCCGTCCTGCAATTCCGGCTCGTAACGTTGGAAGAACCATTTATCCATTACAAAGGTGTCTGGATATTCGCTTTGGTAAATCGTGTTGGGCGACGTTCCGGCAGCAATATACAGATTGCGTAATGGTACGGTGATAACGCCTTGTTTAACCCACTTGCCATCTTCCAATGTCAATTTTTCAAATTCCACACCGTTCAAATGGCCGTATTCATCGGCCAGTGCGCTTTTCGGGCTCATGCCTTCAGCCAGCGCGATACCTTCTTGCAGTGCTTCGTGGATTTCTTCGTGGTTTTGACGGTAGGCTGGCGCATCACGCATGCCTTTGCGGTAGAAAAGAGTGACGCCACCCCATTCGTCGATTAACGGCTGGAAGTCAGGCAGTTCATCTTCGGCTTCAGCACGTTGACGTTCGGCACGAATGACTTTACCGTGCGCCAGGAATTCATCAAGAATGATGGTTTCTTCTTGATCGTAACGATTGCGCACAGTTTGTTCGCCGTAAACGTTACTTAACGTTTCATAGCGCTCCAGTATTTTTTCCACTTGTACCGGGTAATAAGCCATCAATTCGGTGGCTGTATCGATAGCTGTTAAACCGCCGCCGATAACGCCTGCCGGTAAACGCACCTGCAAATTCGCCAGCGATGAAGCTTTTGCCGCACCAGTTAATTGCAGGCCCATCAAAAAGTCAGAGGCTTTGCGGATACCGCGAATCAGGTTGTTTTTAAGATCGATAATAGTCGGCTGACCGGCACCGGACGCAACACAAATATGGTCGAAGCCCATGTTCCAAGCATCGTCAATGGTCAATGTGCCGCCAAAACGAACGCCGCCATAAGCTCTGAATGCGGCGCGTCTTTGCAAGGTCAGGTAAATAACTTTCAGGAAGTTTTTATCCCAACGCACGGTAATGCCGTATTCAGCAACGCCACCAAAACCAGCCAGAATTCGTTTGTCCAGGTCTTCGTAAAGATCTTTGAAGTCGACGATCGGCAATGGCGCGTGAGTTTCGTCGCCGGTCAATTCAACGGGCAATGGTTCCAGTTTTAACGCATCAATCGCAGCAACGCCAAAACCTTCATTGAGCAAGTAATGACTCATGGTGTAACCGGCAGGCCCCAAGCCCACTACCAGCGCATTTTTGCCGTTGTAAGGCAGCATGGTTGGGCGTTTGACGTTTAATGGATTCCAGCGAGTCAACAAACTGTAAATTTCAAAACCGTAAGGCATGAACAGCACGTCGGTTAGCACATTAGTTTCGATTTGCGGGATGTTGACCGGGTCGGTCTTTTGGTAGATACAGCCTTTCATGCACTCGTTGCAGATACGATGGCCGGTACCTGGGCACATTGGGTTATCGATGATGATAATCGCCAGCGCGCCGATGTTGTCGCCGTTGCGTTTAACCAAATGCATTTCGGAGATTTTTTCTTCCAACGGGCAACCAGTGGTGGTGACGCCCAGCGGGTCCAATTTGAAGGTATTGGTTTTTTTATTGCGCATGCCTTTCGAGCAGGAATCGGTGTCACGCTCGTGGCAGTAAATGCAGTGATTAACTTCAGACAAAGTTTGTCTTTCGTTATAACGCGGGTCAGTCAACTTGAAGCCATCACGGCGGCGACGGTGTTCTTGCTCGCCCATCCAGGCAGTAAACTGGCCGCGCTCAACGACTTCATGCTCGACCAAATTGTCGAAGTCACGTTTATTAGGGAATTTAAAGCTCAGCCATTTTTCGACAACATCGTTATCTTGTTGGGCAACATAGCTCCAACGCTGCACAATGTCGGTCAGGCCGTTGACGAACTCGGCGGCATCTTCATTGGCGATAATATCGGCAAATTCGGTGGCGGCTTCACTGTGGACTGCCAGTTTGCTGCGAAGATCAGCTACAACTGAATCTGCCGTGTTGTAGTCGCTGTCTTTGCCTTTGGCGAGCAACTTGTAATGTTTGGAGAGTAGGCCAATGGCTGCGCCGACACGGGCAACGCGGTGTTCAGCGTCATCGTCTTGATTGGCTTCGTTAAACCCGGCGTCAATCAACAGATCAAATCGATTCAAAATCGAAGGGATATTCCATTCGCTGGTGTCCTGGCCTTTAAAAGTGACAGCCAGTTTTTCGACGATTTCGTTTTTATAAGTAAAAACAGTATCGATTTCATCTTTAATGGCAATTGCTTGAGCCTGATGTTGTTCACTGACATTAAATAATTTGGCGACAAATTGCCCGACAAAAGGTCCCATGCGTACCAATAAGTCGGAGATTTGCTCCGGTGATAAACCTTCGCCCTGATGTTGCCGGTACGATTGGAATTCAGTATGTAACTGCGCGTCATGGCGTTCAACCGAGGCATCGAATACGTCGAGCAAATCTTGCAAGCGAGCTGAATCGTATAAATCGGGGTAATTAAAGCCGGGGATGCCTAAGGTAAGTGTCGGTTTTGCTGTCATTTTTGTGCTCAATGGTAACAAGGGATGAGTTTTGTATCTGTTAAATAGACAAAGTGCGCCATTTTAACGTTTTAAATGAAGATTAGGGACGATTTTTGCTTGTAAAACGGACAAAAGTGTCAATGCGATGGCGGCATTTTTTCTCTGAGCTTTAAAAAGCGTTGATAACGCGACGTTGATATTTCGCCGCTTTCAACGGCTGCGCGCACCGCACAGCCTTTATCTTGCAGATGTCGGCAGTCATTAAACTTACACTTGCCCAGCAATGGTTGAAATTCCAGGTAGCCTTGGGCAAGTTGTTGTTCAGAAAGATCGGCTAGGCCGAAAATTGCCACCCCCGGGCTGTCGATTAAATCGCCGCCGTCTTGTAAATGGTAAAGAGTGGCTGCGGTGGTGGTGTGCCGCCCCAATTTACTGGTTGCTGAAATTGCTTTAGTTTTCAGCGCTTTGTCGGGAAGAATCGCGTTGGTTAGGGATGATTTGCCCACTCCCGATTGCCCGGCAAAAATACTGACTTGGTTTTTAAGCGCTTTTTTCAAGTCATCTATTCCAGCGCCGGTGGTGGCGCTGACTCGATACAGCGCATAACCGAGCTTTTGATAGCCCAGTAATTCTTCCTCAATAGCCTCTGATAGTGGTAAGTCGGTTTTATTGAGCACCAGCGCGGCACCCATGTGCCGGTTTTCGCAAATTGATAAATATTGATCGAGTAACAGGAAGTCGCAGAAAGGTTCAGTGGCAAAAACGATATATACCCTATCAATGTTGGCAGCCACCGGGCGCGTTTTACCGTTTCTGGCGGGGCGCAGTAAGGCAGAGCGTCGAGGTAAGATTTCCTCTATGCGACCTTGATCCGGGGATGATTGCAACCATAGCACTCGATCCCCCACCGCGACTGTTTCAAGCTTCCGAAGGGTTTGGCAAAGATAGATATTGCCGGAAGATTCAACAGCAATATCTTGACCTAAGTGGGCAATAACCAGCCCTTCCTTTAGAGCAGCCATTATGAAGGCTGCATAGTGGTTTCCAGGTGGGCGATGCGAATAGCGGCGGGCGGGTGACTGTAAT
>JAUYMX010000240.1 GCA_030699345.1 Methylococcaceae bacterium | reverse complement strand
CATCAATCATTACGCCAATATAAGCTTCATCACGCGCAGGGCACCAAGCCTCTAACTCTTGTACTTTTCGAGCCGCATTCATTCCAGCAATCAAACCTTGCGCAGCCGCTTCTTCATAACCGGTTGTGCCGTTGATTTGGCCTGCGAAAAATAATCCATCCATGTGTTTGGTTTCCAGCGACATTTTCAAATCCCGAGGGTCGAAAAAGTCATACTCAATGGCGTAACCCGGACGCACAATCTCGGCATTCTCAAAACCCAGCATGGAACGAACAAACTGATACTGCACATCAAACGGCAAACTGGTAGAAATGCCGTTGGGATAGATTTCATGGGTATTCAAGCCTTCCGGCTCAACAAAAATCTGGTGTGAGTCGCGATCAGCAAACCTCACAACCTTATCTTCAATGGATGGGCAATATCGCGGACCGATGCCTTCGATAACGCCGGAATACAATGGCGACCTGTCCAGGCCAGCCCGAATGATGTCGTGTGTTTGGCTGTTAGTGCGGGTGATATGGCATGGAATCTGCCGCGGATGCTGCTCGCGTTGACCTAAAAATGAAAATACCGGAACGGGATCGTCACCGTGCTGCTCTTCCAGTTTACTGAAATCGATCGTACGCCCATCAATTCGTGGCGGCGTCCCGGTTTTTAATCGATCTATACGAAACGGCAACTCGCGCAGACGCTCCGCCAGAGCGATTGAAGCAGCGTCGCCAGCGCGCCCACCGCTATAATTTTCCAAACCGATATGAATCTTACCGGCCAAAAACGTACCTGTGGTTAACACAACTGCTCGTGCCGAAAAATCCAAACCCATCTGGGTTTTTACACCGACAACCTTGCCGCCTTCAACAATCAAGTCCGCCACAGTTTGCTGAAACAATGACAAATTGGGCTGATTCTCCAGCACTGTCCTTATCGCTTGTTTGTAGAGCTGACGATCCGCTTGCGCACGTGTCGCCCTGACAGCAGGCCCCTTACTGGCATTAAGAGTGCGAAACTGTATGCCGCCAAGGTCAATGGCCTGCGCCATCACACCACCTAAGGCATCGATCTCTTTAACTAAATGGCCTTTGCCAATACCGCCTATCGCAGGATTGCAACTCATCTGCCCAAGCGTGTCGATATTCTGCGTCAACAACAGTGTTCTTGCGCCTAAACGCGCAGAGGCCAAGGCTGCTTCTGTGCCGGCATGACCGCCACCCACTACAATCACATCAAAATTTTTCTTAAATTTCACAAGCGTTACTTATCTCTGAAATGCTATATTAGCAAGTGATTAAACACGATCTTTAATTCTTTATAAGAGGTACAACATGAAAAAACGTAAAACATTGGCTAAAGCAACAGCCATTCCACTTCAAAATCCGGTTGCTAAATTTGCTCATACCTTTAACAAATCGCTTAGTTTTCGTGACAAAAGCAAATATTTTCGTAATGTAAAACATAGGAAGCAGGAGGCTTCTTCAGTGGTTTTAACAAAAATTACTGAAAAAGCTTCCTGTTTTAAATTCGCTTCGCTTTATTACAAAAGCTTTTTCAGAGCCTCATCGCTTAGCGCTTGCCAGTGACGGAGTAACACTGAATCAGTTGGCTTTGGAGGCAAATTCGCCTCAGCTACTGCTCTAAGTTGCGCAAAATAATGGCGTTTTAAAACTGAATCTTCGGGTATTTTTGTAACTGCTTGAGAAATTGACGGCTCTGCAACAACTACTGGCGTCTCAATAGAAAGCTCAGGCTGTTTTACATCTTGCGCTGACTGCGCAACTTCTTCCTTACGACGCTGACCTTCAATTAGCTGGCTCAACAAATGCTTGTCGTTTAACACCTGTTCAAGCTTCTCAGACAATATTGCCTCGTAATGTCTTTTTAACGTTGCATCAGAAGGCTTAGTTGGCAAAGATTCCTCAAGCAAGGCTTGGATCTGAGAAAAATAATGTCTTCTTAATACTGAATCTTCAGGCAGTAACGAATAATTTGGCGTTATCAGACTTGCCTGCAACTCTGGCTCAACTGGATTGATAACCGGAGCGCTTACTACTGGCGCTTCGTTTTGCGGAGCTATGACAGGTTGAACACGCTCAGCCGCATCAGTTTCAGCCTCAATTTTTGGCTCAACTGCGGCTACCTCTGGCTCTTGCTGCTGGGTGGTGGTTTCTGCAGCTTTCGGTGTTTGTTTAACCGCGTCATCTGATGATTTTTTTTGTGTCTTTAAAAAAACCGCTGTGGCTATTAAAAGAATAATAATTACTGTGATTTCTAACATTACGTTGTTCTCTCGTTAAATAAATTTTCAGTTACCGGCCTGACTGGCACATTTAATACATAACTTGGTAAA
>JAUYMX010000237.1 GCA_030699345.1 Methylococcaceae bacterium | reverse complement strand
GGGTAGGTAAAGACCTTATCGCGCTGTTTGGCTGGATAATAAAACATGCGCATATTGGCAAGATTCAGCACAATGCCTTTGCGCGGTGCATCCGGCAAGATGAACTGCAATGGCAAAATCACCCGACTGCCTGCTTTTGGCGTCCAAGCAGAAAGCCCAACGTTAGCATTGGTAATGTCGTTATAACCTAAGCCAAAATGCCGGGCGATATCGGACAAAGTATCATTTTCGCGTGTTTCAATTGCCCCCACTTCACCAATCATCTCTTGCTCAGCCGATAGATCAAACTCGTGTTTAGCAATATCTGTTTGCAACTGAGGCTTGGGCGCTTCCACGACTGACGGCTCATCATCAGCGGGGAAAAGTCCTGTCAATGTTTGACAGCCAGTCAATAGTGACAAGGTGCTAAACAGGATAAGTAATGAAAGGGATTTGCTAACAATGGACATACTTAATTCTTATTATCTCAATTGTGAATAAACAGAGCTTGAGTCGACTGCGCTTTGTTAAGACAGGTCGTTAATGGCACATCAATATCCGGCTGGTGACATTGGGCCGTTCGATAATCCCATGTCGCGCCGGAATCGCTTATAGTTCAAATTGGCTGCATCATATGGTCATAACGACAAAAAAAGTCTGCCATGGTTCACAGTTTGGTAAAAAGATGGTCAGCTTAACCAAGGAGGGACTTTGCAAGCGGCTTAAAAATAAACACTCACTAGAAAAATATTTATTGGTCGGCAGCTTGTTTGAAGCGCTGTTTGGCAATCGCACTTTCATAAGCATGATCAAGCATCGGAGCGGGATAATCACAAACAACTTGTCTTTTATCCCATTGATGAATGCTTTTTGCTGAAAACTTGCTTAGCTCAGGCAGCCAGCGAACAATGTATTGGCAATCGGGATCGAATTTTTCCTGCTGCCGCCAAGGATTGAAAATCCGGAAATACGGCTGGGCATCGCACCCTGTGGATGCCGCCCACTGCCAGTTGCCGTTGTTGACGCAAGGATCATAGTCAACCAGATGCTGGGCAAAATAACGTTCGCCCCAGCGCCAGCTAATATGCAAATCTTTCACTAAAAATGACGCCACAATCATTCGCACTCGATTGTGCATAAAACCGGTGGCATTTAACTCGCGCATGCCGGCATCAACGATGGGAAAACCGGTTTTTCCTTCGCACCACGCTTGAAAATGGTCCAGGTTGTTATCCCATTGCACCGTTGCAAACTTTTCCACGAAGGCGTGGCCGAACACTTGCGGAAAGTGATAAGCAATATGGCTAAAAAAATCCCGCCAATACAATTGCCGCTGCAACGGATGCTCAGCGCCTAATTGGTGAGTGATGGCATAGAAAGCTTCTCTAACCGAACAGGTGCCGAATTTTAAGTGTGACGACAATTTGCTGGTGGCATCCTGAGCAGGAAAGTCGCGGGTATTTATATAATCCGCGCATTGCTCAATTGCAGCCAATATCGCCAATGCATGCTCTCGCCCGCCTGGCATGACTTCTGGATTCAACGTCAACGGCACGGCCGTAAACGGATCAGTCAGTTCTGTTGTTACGTTAAGAAAATGTTGACTGACAAGCGGTGCCGGTAATGACACCGGAAATTGCCGGGCATTGTTGTAAAACGCAGTAAATACTTTGTACGGTGTGTGATCTTGTTTTACGGCTTGCTCAGGTTCGTTAAGTAACGCATCCGGGAAACAATGCAAGGCAATGCCTAACTCATTACATAATTCTGCCAAGGCGTAATCACGGCGGCGACTGAAGGGCGTGTAGTCTCTGTTGATAAATACAGCCTGGATATTGTGTTGTACAACAAGCTCTCTAATGACTTGTTCCGGCGCTTGCTGGTAAAGCGCCAAGCTACCGCCAACTGCTTGTAATTGCTGCTGTAAATCCCTGATCGACTGCAACATAAACTGCAAGGCCGGTTTGCTTTGGTAAGGATGCGGTTCTATTTGTGCAGGATCAAAAATAAAACACGGCAATACTTGCTCGGAGAGCCTTAATGCTTCGTTGAGTGCAGTGTTGTCATAAAGACGCAAGTCGCGGCGAAAAATAAATACAGAAACAGAGTAGTGACTCATCGACAACCCACTACCTACTTAATCTATAACGCCAGTTTGCTGCAACTGGGCGCGTAGGGCTTCTACCCGCTTGCGATTGACCCCAAAATCACTATAGCCGGTGCGTGATGCAGAGCGAATATGAATCAGCTTGGCTTCAGTATCCATAAGCACATCAATATCATCGACAAAACGAAAAATAAGACTGGTGGCAGTAGCATGTAAAGTGTTGTCCGCATCTAACGTAATAACTGTTCTACTTTGGCGGAGCAGCGCATTTTTTAATGCCGTCCAGACTTCATCAGGCTGGCCGGAAAATTTAAACGGCTCGATAAAATGTCCGGCATCGCTAGCTTGGCTGGAGACGCAATTGGGTGTTTCAGGACAGGGCAATAATAGTTTTTCTGCGGTCTCAGCAGCCGTAATAGTAAATGATAGAGTCATAGCAATAATACATAGAAGAAGTTTGATGGTCATAATGGTTTAGTTTTCAGGGCCTTAAAAGCCCAACCAATTTGACAGAAAATATTGCCGTGTCAAACTTTAAGCGGTTTTCGCCCAACTGATTGCTGCTTGCCATATGTGCTTTGTTAATGGAATCAGCAGGTCTTTCTCAACTATTTTTAGTCTTAGCTCAAGCCCATGAAAAAAATCCCCATTGGTATCAGCAGTTGTCTACTCGGCCATAATGTCCGTTTTGACGGCGGTCATAAACGCGATGCATATATTGCCGGTACGCTCAGCGAGTATTTTGAATTTCAACCGTTCTGCCCGGAAGTGGAAATTGGCTTGGGCACGCCGCGACCGACTATTCATTTAGTAAAAATTGCTAACGAAATACGCTGCGTGGGCGTTAAAAATCCTGAGCTGGATGTCACCGAACGCTTGCGCGCTCATGCCGATCAACAAAAACATCAGCACGCTCAGTTATGCGGCTATATCTTTAAAAAAGATTCGCCCAGTTGCGGCATGGAACGCGTCAAAGTCTATAGCGGCGCACAACCGCATCGCGAAGGTGTGGGCATGTACGCAGAGGTAATGATGCGCAACAACCCGCTATTACCAATAGAAGACGAAGGCCGCTTGGGCGACGCTGGTTTGCGCGAGAACTTTATCCAACGGGTATACATCTATCACCGTTGGCAATGTTTATTGGCAGAAGGCATCAGCCCGCGCAAACTGACCGAGTTTCATGCCCGCCATAAGCTCATCATCATGAGCCATGCCGACTATGCGCCATTAGGACAATTATTAGCCGGTGTCACTCCAGGCAATGTGTC
>JAUYMX010000233.1 GCA_030699345.1 Methylococcaceae bacterium | reverse complement strand
ATCTTCGCTTAGTTCATCAACAAAATAATCAGTTGCGCGGCAATAATCCGCAAGATCATCACCAACGGATACACCGTTGCATAAGTCATTGATACCGCTGCCGATGGACTGAGGTTGTTGGCGAAGGCCAATGCCGGTGGGTCGGTCATACTACCGGCCAGTAATCCGCATAAAGACAGAAAATTCAGTTT
The DNA here is from genome assembly GCA_030699345.1 of Methylococcaceae bacterium. Lineage (GTDB taxonomy): Bacteria > Pseudomonadota > Gammaproteobacteria > Methylococcales > Methylomonadaceae > JABFRC01. The sequence continues at coordinate 2,508 of JAUYMX010000233.1, read as the reverse complement.
GAATACGGCGCGAGCTATTGCGGCGATTATTAGCAAGGGCAATAATGTAATCAGTGCTGCACAAGCCATCCAGTAGACCCCATCCCCGCCTATCAATGTTGCAATAAACTGGTCGCCGGAATGTAGACCCACGCAAGCCAAGAACAGCACAATGCCGATGTCTTTAAGGATAATGTTTGAACTCTTTGGCAAGTGCCAGGTCATCGTGCCCCAATTGCCGATACGGCTAAGCATGATGGCCACCAACAATGGTCCACCGGCCATGCCCAGTTTTACTGCCGACGGCATACCGGGTAAATACAGCGGCAAGCTGCCCAGTAAAATGCCTAGTGTGATGCCGATAAAAATCGGGACGATTTGTGGATGATTTATTTCTTCCAGCGAATTGCCCAAGGCTTTTTCTATCGATGTCAGTGCTTCCGGGCTGCCCACGACATGCAGCTCATCGCCGAATTGCAGATGAACTGCGCTGGTTGGCGAAAATTCCACATCGGGACGATGAATTCGGGAAATAATGACGCCATACATTAGGCACAAGCTGCCGATTGTTTGGTTAATTGCTGTCTTATCGGTGACGACTAAACGCTTGCTTTGCAGATTGCTGGCGACCTGCTTTAAATCGATGTCGGATTCAGGGCCAATCAGAATTTTTAGCTGCTCGAGCTGCTCGCGCTCGCCAACTAGGCGGATAGTGTCGCCGACTGCCAAACGGCTGTCTTGTCCGGCCACCTCGACTTCGCCATTGTGCATGATCCGCGTCATAACAACTTTCATGCTGGCAAAATACGGAATCTGACTGGGTTTCAAACCATTGAGATTGGGATTTTCCACGCGCAAATCTTTCCAGATCGGCACACGCGCTTGTTGCTGTTGCTTATCATCAAAGCGCTGGGTTTCGTCGGCAATATCAATTTTAAACAGCCGTTTGGTCAGCAGCATGGACAAAATAATGCCGACGATGCCGAAAGGATAGGCCACCGCATAACCCAGTCCGGGCATTTTTAGAGTTTCAGTATTGATGCCGGGCAGACTGCCTAGCACTTGCTGTGCGGCCGCCAGCGATGGTGTATTGGTGGTTGCACCGGAAAACAGGCCGACTGCGACCGGTATTGGAATATTGCCGAAAGCGCTGATTAATACCGTGATCAAAGCACCCAATAAAACAACTACAGCCGCCATGCCGTTCAAACGTAATCCATAACGGAAAAACGAGCTGACAAAGCTAGGTCCCACTTGCAAGCCGATAGCGTAGACAAACAGTACTAAACCGAATTCGCGAACAAAATGCATCACTTCGGCATTGATGCTGATTTTGAAGTGACCAAAAATCAATCCGGAAAACAGCACCCCGGCAATGCCTAATTGAATACCGGCCAGCGATAGTCGTCCTAAAATCAAGCCAGTTGAAATTACTAAGCTGAGAATCAGCAAAGTATGGGGAACGGAGTCTTGGTTAAATAATTGTAGAAGCCAGTCCATCAGTGATCTTTAAATTAAATGCAGAGTGGGAAGGCGCAAGATATATCGAAAGTGACGCATCCGGCAATGATTGATCATGCCGGAGTAGCAGAGAGGTGAGTTGGTTTATTTAAGTCGCTGACGGACTGCTTCATATAGCAATACGCCGGTAGCTACCGATAGGTTTAAGCTTTCAACCTGGCCGTACATGGGCAGCTTGATTAGCATGTCACATTCTTCTTTAGTCAGCCGTCGCAAGCCTTTACCTTCTGCACCCAATACCAGCGCCAGTGGCACGGTTAAATCGGTTTGATAGGCGGTTTGGGTGGCTTCACCGGCCGCGCCCATTACCCAAATGTTTTGATCTTTCAGCCAGCGCAAGGTTCTGGCTAGATTGGTCACTTGATAGACCGGCACAGTTTCAGCGGCACCGCTGGCCACTTTGCACACGGTCGGAGTAATGCCGGTAGCGTTGTCTTTAGTGATGATTACGCCATGGACGCCGGTAGCATCGGCGCTTCTTAGGCAGGCGCCGAGATTGTGCGGATCTTGTACATTATCCAGCACCAAAAATAACGCGGCGCCGGTAAGATTTTCCACTGCGGTTTTCAAGTCGCTTTCGGAAAGCTCGGCGGGCATTTCAACTTCGATGACGATGCCTTGATGATTACTACCGTCGGCCAGTTTATCCAGGCGCTTACGGTCGACTTTTTCCGGAATTACCCCGAGCTTTTTTAAATCATCGAGTATTTCTGTCAGTCGTTTGTCTTGGCGTTGACCATCCACCCAGCCGCCATGAATTTTGGTGGGCGAGTAATCCAGTGCGGCCTGCACCGAATGCAGACCAAATATTTTGCTTAACTTCATTTTTTACGACGCCTTTTTTTAGCGGTTCCCGTTTTAGCGGCTCCTGAACCTTTTTTAACTTCAGCTTGTTTTTGGATCAGATCGAAGTCGATTTTCTTTTCATCCAGATCGACCCGTGCGACTTTTACTTTCACAGTGTCGCCTAAGCGGAAGTTGGTGTTGGTACGCTCACCTTTTAACTGA
>JAUYMX010000223.1 GCA_030699345.1 Methylococcaceae bacterium | reverse complement strand
CCTACGGGGATAAAAAGCCGTCAAATTACATCGATAAGGATTGGGGTTTTTTTACCCGAGACACCCGCAAAAAAAACGGCAGCTAGTGCCGCTGAAAATGAGTAAGGTTGTCGTGTTTATTAGAGGATAAGACGCCAAATTATTTTTATTAAAAGGAAAGATAAAACAGTTTTAACGTCAATAATCTTTCCTAGATATTACTTTAAGAAAGACGCCGGCTCGTTCATAGTTTCTTCACACGCACTGAAACCCGCGTGTTTACTTATGAACGGAGATAGCCACATGCAAACCAATCAAACCACCTTCGAAACGCCAGCGCCAACGCTGGAGACCATCCTATCTCTGGAAAACTTTCAGAAAAAACACTCTGACAAGTTCACCCTCGGCCAATTAACTTGGTTCATGCGCAATCGTGAGCGCAATGGCCTGGCAGAGTCTGGCGCGGTGATCTTGTCAGCTCGGAAGTTCTATATCAACGAGCCGCTGTTTACTCAGTGGTTCGCTAGTCAAAAAGCCTAATTTTTTCAATCAAATCGACTCAATCAGCATGCCGCTTGGATTGGCGGTGAGTCGGACCGATGGCAAATGATAATTTTTAGGACGTTGACAAAAATGAACCTTTCCAATTTTTACAAAAAAATACCCCAACCGATTGCAAATTGTAGCGCCTGTGGCTGTCACTCAAGCATTCATCGGCTTCAAGATGGCTTATGTGGGCAGTGTATTTTGTATCGCAAAATATCCTTCATCACGAGCTGGTTTAAGAGGTCTGGGTCATGATTGATGTTAGACAGTTTGTAATAGAGCAGATGGCGAATACAGGCTTAACAGGTTTAGTTGGTGGCAGATGGTAGCTTGCACCGCTTTCGACCTGATTGGGAGCCGGTCAAGAGTAAGAAGCGCGCTTGGTATGTCGTTTATCCGTTTCGCTTGGATAATGGGGAGACTATGGCCGCAGGCGCCTTCGGCTGGTTTGTTGGTGCCGAGTCGTTTGAATTCAGTCTCGACGTTAAGGCCGGTGTGTCCTTATCTCAAGCAGATCGGGTAAGGTTTGACCGGGAGCAGGCAGAAAAACGGCGCCTGGCTGATCAGGAACGTCTGGCAGAGTTGCAGCAAGC
>JAUYMX010000330.1 GCA_030699345.1 Methylococcaceae bacterium | reverse complement strand
TGACCTAATAATTCATCAACAAGAAAGCCACATAGCGCACCTTGCCCTTCGACCACCACAATCACACCTTCGGTGGACTTTGGTTTATTAATCGATTGCACATTAAAAATCCCGCGCATTCTGATTATTGGTAGGTATTCGCCACGTAGACGAAATGTCTCGCCTTTGCCGGCAACTTTGTTGAGCATTTTTTCAGTGATATTAATGGATTCAACAATCGATACCAGCGGTACGATGTATATCTCATCACCTACCGCAACGGACTGACCATCTAGTATTGCCAAGGTTAGCGGCAGATGAATTGCAATGGTGGTACCTTTGCCCAATTCCGAGATAATCTCTATATTGCCACCTAGGGACTGGATGTTTCTTCGGACTACATCCATGCCAACACCACGACCGGATATATCGGTGAGTTGTTCTGCGGTGGAAAATCCCGGCATAAAAATCAATTCGTAAATTTGTTTTTCGGTCAGCTGGATGTTTTCATCGATTAAGCCTTTTTCCAGTGCTTTAGCCAACAACTTGTCTTTATTGAGTCCACGGCCGTCATCAATAATCTCTATAACAATGTGCCCACCCCGGTGATAAGCCTTCAGCTCTATGGTGCCGGTTTCCGGTTTACCCGCTGCAATACGTTCTTCCGGCATTTCTATACCGTGATCCAAGCTATTTCTGATCAAATGCACCAGTGGATCATTGATCAACTCAACCACAGCTTTATCAACTTCGGTATTTTCTCCGACCAGTTTAAGGGTGATCTTTTTGTTTAATTTACTGCTGATGTCATGCACTAAGCGAGGGAAGCGGCTAAATACAAAACTGATCGGCAGCATGCGAATATTCATCACGCTTTGTTGTAAGTCACGGGTATGCCGTTCCAATTGCGCCAACCCTCTTTTGAGCTGCCCAACCTTATCCATAGTGAAGTTTTCGCCCACCAAGCCAAGCATTGACTGGGTAATAACCACTTCGCCAACCATATTGATTAGCGCATCGATTTTCTCAGTATCTACACGAATGGAGCTGGAGGCTTTAACGGCGGTTTTTGAAGATTCGGCTTCAGTATCTTTTTTGGTATCAAGTGCCGGTTTAGGGCTATTTTCAGGTCCAGCAACAGCAACCTGAATCGGTTCATCAATCTCAACATCTACTTGAACCGCTTCTACTACAGGCGCTGGCTTAATTACTTTTGGCTTAGCTATTGGCTGAATCTCTAATTCGCAATCGCCTTCAACCCAGCTGAATATCTCTTTGATTTCATCACTAGATACATTGCCAACTAACTTTAAATCCCAGGATAGATTGCATTCTTCTGGGTCGAGTTCATAAAACTTGGGCACGTCTTGTGCGTTAACTGTTGCTGTTAATTCGCCTAGCTCATTAAGTTCGCGGAATAATCTGACTGGATCATTGCCTGTTTTTAACAAATCCAAATATGGGCAGAAGGAGATTTTCCAGCCCTGTTCACCTGCATCATCCTCTTCCTGATTTGCAACTTCTAAGGCTGCGTCCTGAACCTTAGGCGCCTCATTAATTGCTTTAGGTGCAGCTACCGGCACCACCACTTCGCTGACAACTCCATTCAGTACCGCCTCAAGCGCGGTTTTATGCTGGGCAACGCTTACTTCATCTACATCCTGTTCATTTTGTATTGAAGCTAACATTTCCCTGAGGCAATCGACCGAACCCAACAATACATTAACGGCTGGCTGCGTAACTTGCCGACGGCCATCGCGCATTTCATCGAGCAAGGTTTCCATTATGTGGGTATATTCGGCAACAAACGTAAAACCAAAGGTGCCACTGACACCTTTAATTGAATGGGCCGCTCTAAAAATGGTGTTAAT
>JAUYMX010000222.1 GCA_030699345.1 Methylococcaceae bacterium | reverse complement strand
AGGTATCGCCTAACTTGTTGAGCTTGGCTTCACGTTCTTCGGCAGCAAATAGGCTTTCTTTGATCATGGCGGTGGGTGCTTAGAAACTAAAATGGGACTGGGGAGTATTATCCCATGATGTCGAGTTTTTCGAGGTGCCCCGTTGTTTCGGCTGTTAACGCTGCTGACATCGTGTTAGGTATTGCCGCAATCGCTGGCGTACTTGTATTGCCTAAAGCGGCTGCTTACGGATTCCGTCGAGTATTGGCATTCATCCGCTAAACCAGCAAACCAAGAAAGGGGGCTTCGGCTCCCTTTTTTTCTTAAATCACCAACACAACATAGGTGACTTATGATCTTTACCTTCTTATTCTTCATATCTGGCATGGTCTGCGCTTACGCCGTGATAAGCGGTTTTAGTCATGCGTAAAATTCGTCTAATATTTTTTATTTTATTTTTTTATTCCTCTTTGTCATTTTCTGAAATTTCCCCTTTTGCTAGGGCTGTAACTATGTGTGGTGCCGGTATGACGGTTAGTTGCTCCGCATATTCTCCAAATCCGTCATATTTGCAATGTACCGCTAATGGTGGTGGTGTTAATAACGACAATTGTCAAAATGCTGTTTTTTCGTTCGAATTGATTACAGCCAATTGCGCATCTCCTACTGTTTTAGATAATACATCCGGCAAATGTACAAATCCTGGTCCAGTCTGTACCGCCGGACAGCAAAAAGACATCCTGGTGCCGCGCGGCTCATATCCATCCGATGGCACACCAACGGTCAGTCTGGTTCATGATAGTTCCGGTGGCTCCTCGGTGGCGTTAAATCCCGTCCATGTATCAACCGGTGGTTGTAAATACACCATACCGGCAAACCCAAATAACTCGTATGGTTGCGAGGTTATAACGACTCCAACCAGCTCAGACATCTATTGCAAGGTTCGTGGCACTCAGACTGGCGAATATAACTCCGGCGCCGACACCGCCAAAGAAATACAACCGCCAAAAACAGCAGCTGATTGCATTGCTCCGTTAAAATTTGAAGTCGATCATTGTGCGCCACCGTCTGCACATCTGGGTTGCTATACCATGCCGTCAGGTGAGGAAACATGTCCATCCTCGCCAAAATTAAACTGTGGAACAATTGGCTCCGATAAAACCGAAGTGTGCGTTACCGATACCGGCTTAACCATGAATGGCGGTCATGCCTACCTCGTAGACGGTCAACCTGTTGCTGAAAAATTAAACGTCAACGGACAGATTCAAAACTGCGCTCTTAACTCTTCCGGCAAAGCCGTTTGTGTCGGTACTGATAGTTCGTTGCCTGGGATAAACCTCCCGTCCGTTCCCGCTGGTACATGTGGCCCAGGTGGCACAGGCATTGTCTGCATAAAACCATCACCAACAACAGCCAATCCAACACCCACACCTGTCGCAATAAACAAAGAAGTCAAAGAAGCAACCAAAACCGCCACCGTTACCAACGCTGACGGTTCAAAAACCATTACCCAAACCACTACAAACAACATCGTAAACACCACGTCCACCGTAACCACCACCAACATCAATTCATCTGGCCAAACGACCAGCACCTCAACAGTAAAAGGCGACTCTCAAGGGCAGGGCGTCACCGATGGCACCGCCGTTGGTGCTTCCCCGGGTGCTGGTTCTGGTAAAGGGCGTTTTTATACAAGTAACGGTAAAACAGTAATTTCTGTGGGCACTGCATTCATGAATAAGGCCGTAAACTCTCCGCTTTTAAAAGCGGGTTCTGACATTTTTTCGGCGTCCATTCCCACGGTGGCTGCTTGTGCTGCTTGTGATTTAAACATACCTGCAATTATGGGCATGCCTAAAGCAGACATACAGCCATTCTGTGCTGTGTGGATGGAAACGGTCTGGCAAGTTATCGCCGCTTCTTTGAAGATTGCAACCGTCTTTGTTGCGCTTCGCATAATGATTACACCTACATTCTAGGGGCTGCCATGCAATCAATAATCAATACCTTAAAAGCTTATTTTGATGCATTTATTAAATTCTTCGAAGACTTCGCAGACTCCATTAAGGACTTTATAACCGACTTGCCTGCGACACTCTTAGAGTATGCTTCTGACTTCATAATGATGTTTTTAGACTGGGCGGGCTCTTATTGTTCCTACTGTTTGGGTGGTTCAACTCTTAACGGCTCCGGTTCTGCTGCTTCTCAATTCGGTCAAAAAATACAAGCGGCTTATGACGCTTTGTCGCCTTGTATTCTCTACGCGCTTAATCAGGCTGATATTGTGGGTTGTTTACAAATTATGTCCTGTGCAATGGTTGTCTGGTCCGCTTTCCGTGTTGTTGCTCTAGTGAGGTCAATCGCGTGATAATTTTCCACGAAGGCTTGCCTGGCTCGGGCAAAAGCTATGAAGCCGCAATTAATCAAATCATCCCGGCTCTCATGAAGGGCCGTTCCGTTTATGCTTATATTGAAGGTCTCAACCGGCCTAAATTCGCAGAAATAACCGGCATTCCTTTGGAGCTTGTCACTAAGCTTTTAAACCCTTTAACTAAAGAACAGGTCTCAGATGTTCAGGCTCATGTGGCTAATGATTCCCTTGTTATTCTGGATGAGTTACAAGATTTTTTTCCCGCTGGTAAAACTCATTTATCGCCTGGTATCACGGAATTCGTAACCCAGCACCGTCATCGCGGTATAGATATAGTGTGCATGGGTCAAGATCACCGCGATTGCCACATGTTGTGGAAACGTCGAATAGATACGTTAATCAAATTCCTTAAACGTGACGCTATCGGCTTTCCAAACTCTTACACCTGGTCAACTTTTAAACAAACAAACGGCACCTTTACCAAGCTTCGTTCGGGTTCCGGCAACTATGACCCTAAATATTTCCTGATTAGCTAGATACTTCAGCCAAGCCCAGGTTATGGGCGTAGACTGACTGGAAGCTAACCCAAGAGGAGTGTGTTATGTCGATCAATCGCATTCAGTTTCAACCAGGACTATCGATGCCTGACTTTCTCAAACAC
>JAUYMX010000206.1 GCA_030699345.1 Methylococcaceae bacterium | reverse complement strand
TCATTCGCGATTCTTCATAAAGAAATGGCGCACCCTACCCGGCTTTTATCTGACATTTTGGAAAATGAAATCAATCCCCAACGCATACAAATGTTTGCTTTATTACGGGAATATTTAGGGCAGAAGGCTTACGAACAACATATCCAATATTGCCACGCCAGCATCATGGGGCAATGTTTTCAATTGCTACGTTTAAGACACATGCAAAGTGTCCGCCCATATCGTCAACATCCCAGCGACTTAAGCGACATAGAGGCCTTTGCCGAACACGTCGTGCAATTTTCGCTTGCAGGCATTAAAGCCATTCGTTCAACGCTTAATTAATTATTGGGTTATATGAGTCAAAAAAATCACCACGAACTACCTCCTTCCACCGGTAAGCCAAAATCATATTTGCTTCCCGGCTTACTGATAGCGTTGGCTATCGGTGCAGGAGGCTATTATTTCGCAAAATCCCCTTCGGCGCCTGGCGATCAAGCTGGCCCTCCCGGGGGTGGCAGAGGTGGCCCCGGCGGCTTTGATGCGCCGACAGCCGTAGCGGTTGAGACCGCCAGCCAAGGGGATTTTCCGGTTTATTTAAACGGTTTAGGCACGGTAACCGCGTTACGCAATGTGACCGTTCGGCCGAGAGTCGATGGCGAACTGATCAAAGTTGCCTTCACCGAAGGACAGTTGGTCAAAGAAGGCGATTTATTGGCAGAAATCGATCCACGCCCTTTTCAAATTCAGTTGCAGCAAGCTGAAGGTCAGCTGCTGCGCGATGAAGCCTTGCTGAAAAATGCTGAAGTAGATCATGCCCGCTATCTAACATTGCTTGAGCAGGACTCTATTGCCGCACAACAAACCGTGACCCAGGAAGCCCAGGTAAAACAATATCGCGGCATTGTCGAAATGGATAAAGCGCAGGTCAATAACGCCAAGCTGCAACTGACTTATGCACGTGTGACGGCACCGATCCCCGGCCGAGTCGGCTTGCGCCTAATAGACCAAGGCAATATCGTGCGTGCCAGCGATACTACCGGCTTGGTCGTGATTACCCAAATGCAACCGATTACTGTCGTGTTCACCCTGCCGGAAGATAAAGTGCAGGCAATCATACAACGCTGGCGCACCAATGAACCGGTGGCGGTATCGGCTTACGATCGTGCCGGTAAAATTAAACTGGCTGAAGGTAAATTACTGGCTATCGACAACCAAATCGACTCCACCACCGGCACGCTTAAATTGAAGGCGCAATTTGATAATAACGAACGCACTTTGTTTGCCAATCAGTTCGTCAACATCAAAATGCATCTGGATACCTTGCGCGGCGCGACCTTGGTGTCCACTGCCGCCATCCAAAACGACAGCCAAGGTGCGTTTGTCTACGTAGTTAAGGAAGATAAATCGGTACAACTGCGCCGCGTAACACTCGGCCCCACCGAAGCTGACAAAGTCGTGGTGTTAAGTAATCTCACAGCCAATGAAATCGTTGTCAATGAGGGTACCGATAGACTTAAAGAAGGCAGTAAAGTTGATGTAGCCCAAAAAGACGGCCAAGCCGTGGCGGCCAGCCCAGCGTCACAACAGCCCAAACCCGAAGGTCAAGGCGAAGGCAAGTTTCGTAAAAGAGATCGGCGTTCTTAAAAAAATATGACAACCTCAAATCATTCCTCCGCGAATTTTAATCCGTCCAAGCTCTTCATTCTGCGGCCGGTAGCAACATCGTTACTGATGGTCGCGATGTTGCTGGTCGGCATATTGGCTTATCGATTGTTGCCGGTGTCGGCTCTGCCGCAAGTCGACTACCCCACCATTCAGGTAGTCACTTTATATCCGGGCGCCAGTCCGGAAGTGATGACCTCGGTGGTCACCGCCCCATTGGAACGCCAGTTCGGGCAAATGCCCGGCCTGAACCAAATGTCGTCAACCAGTTCCGGCGGCGCGTCGGTCATTACACTGCAATTTAATCTCAATCTTGACTTAGATATTGCCGAACAAACCGTGCAGGCGGCAATCAATGCGGCCACCAATTTTTTGCCCAACGATTTACCGCAAGCGCCGATTTACAGCAAAGTTAATCCGGCCGATACGCCCATCATGACCTTGGCAATTACCTCGAAAGGCTTGCCGTTATTTAAAGTTGAAGACTTAGTCGACACCCGGCTGGCGCAAAAAATCGCTCAATTGCCCGGTATCGGCATGGTCAGTATCAGCGGTGGTCAGCGTCCGGCAGTGCGCATTCAGGCTAATCACAAAGCCTTGGCAGCATACGGCGTTAGCCTGGAAGATATTCGCACCGCGATTGCCGCTGCCAATGTCAATCAACCCAAAGGCATGTTCAATGGGCCAATGCGCTCGGCGATTATCGACAGTAATGACCAGCTCCGCTCGGCAGACGAATATCGTGACTTGTTAGTTGCTTACCGCAATGGCGCACCGGTGCGTTTGTCTGAAGTGGCGCAAATAATCGACGGCGCGGAAAATGTGCGTTTGGCGGCATGGGCCAACGACAATGCGGCTGTCATCCTTAATATTCAACGTCAGCCCGGCGCCAACGTTATTGAAGTGGTTGACAGCATCAAAGCCTTGCTGCCACAGCTACAAGCGGCCTTGCCGGTCAGCGTGGAAGTTAAACCGTTAACGGATCGTACCGTCACCATTCGCGCCTCCGTTCACGACGTGCAATTTGAGTTACTACTGGCGATTGCGCTGGTAGTGATGGTGATTTTTCTATTCTTGCGCAATGTCCCCGCCACCATTATTCCAGGCGTTGCGGTGCCGCTGTCATTAGTCGGCACTTTTGCGGTGATGTATCTGGCCGATTTTAGTATCAACAACCTGACGTTAATGGCATTGACCATCGCGACCGGTTTTGTGGTCGACGATGCGATTGTGGTGATTGAAAATATCTCCCGCTATATCGAGCGCGGTGAAACGCCATTAAAAGCGGCACTCAAAGGCTCGGAGCAAATTGGTTTTACCATTATCTCGCTGACTTTTTCCCTGGTTGCTGTGTTAATTCCTCTGCTGTTTATGGGCGATGTGGTCGGCCGATTATTCCGGGAATTCGCCATCACGCTGGCGGTGGCAATTCTGATTTCCGCTATTGTGTCACTGACCTTGACGCCGATGATGTGCGCCAAATTACTACGCCCGGAAACCGCGCATAGCGAAGCAGATGAACTCGGCGATGGTTGGTTTGATCGACTGATCAAAGGTTACGGTCGCACCCTGGAATGGGTACTGCAACGACAAGTATTAACAATGTCGGTATTTTTTATTACCGTCGCCTTAACCGTGGCCTTGTATGTGTTTATCCCCAAAGGCTTTTTCCCGATCCAAGATACCGGCATTATTCAGGGCATTTCCGAAGCGCCGCAAAGCGCGTCATTCGCGGCAATGGGCGAATATCAGCAAGCACTTGGCAAACTGATTCTTGAAGATCCGGCGGTTGAAAGCTTGTCTTCTTTTATTGGCGTCGACGGCATCAACACCACCCCCAACAGTGGCCGTTTTCTAATTAATCTAAAACCCAAGGAAGAACGCGGCGTTAGTGCCACGGAAGTGATTGCCCGGTTGCGCCCCAAGCTGTCCGGCATGAGCGGCGTTACCCTCTATTTGCAACCCGTGCAAGATTTGACCATGGACAACCGGGTCAGCCGCACGCAATATCAATTCACGCTGGAAACCCCGGATATTGATGAACTTAACAGTTGGACCCATCGCCTGGTGGACAAGTTAACCGGTCAGCCCGAATTTAGCGACGTTGCCAGCGACGTGCAGGATCAAGGCAAGCAAGTGTATGTCAATATCGATCGCAGCACTGCCAGCCGTCTCGGTATTACCACGGCGGCAGTCGACAACACGCTCTACAGCGCTTACGGGCAACGGTTGGTATCGACTATTTTTACCCAAGCCAATCAATACCGCGTGGTGCTGGAAGTTGATCCCAACGCGCAAAATTCGCCGGAAACGCTCAAAGAATTACGCATTCCTTCCAGCAATGGCACCCAAGTGCCGTTATCGGCGATTGCTGAAATCTCCGAACGGCCGACCGCGCTATCGATCAATCACCTCGACCAGTTCCCGGTTGCAACGCTGTCTTTCAACTTAGCCGCAGGCAAATCATTGGGAGATGCGGTTAAAGCTATCGATCGCGCCAAACAAGACATCGGCTTACCGCTGAGTATTCGCACCAGTTATCAAGGCGCCGCACTGGCCTTCAAAGCGTCACTGGACAACACCTTGTGGTTGATTTTGGCGGCAATCGTGACGGTGTATATCGTGCTGGGCGTGCTGTACGAAAGCTACATCCATCCGGTCACCATTTTGTCGACGCTGCCATCCGCAGGCGTTGGCGCCTTACTGGCGTTGATTATCTCGGGTGGCGATTTAGACATCATCGGCATTATCGGCATCATTTTGTTGATCGGTATCGTCAAAAAGAACGCGATTATGATGATCGACTTTGCGCTGGAGGCTGAGCGCAAACAAGGCTTGCCGCCTGATGAGGCCATTTTTCAGGCGTGTTTATTGCGGTTTAGGCCGATTCTGATGACCACACTCGCGGCATTACTGGGTGCGTTACCATTGATGCTGGGCAATGGTGTCGGCTCCGAATTGCGACATCCGTTGGGTATTACCATGGTCGGCGGTTTAATACTTAGTCAGCTATTGACCCTTTACACCACGCCGGTAATTTACTTGTGGATGGACAGTTTGGCGCAGCGAGTCAATAGCTGGCTGAATTTGAACCAGCCTGAAATTTCTGAAGACGATCAGGAAGCGTAATGAATTTGTCAGCGTTGTTTATTTACCGACCGGTTGCTACCACGCTGCTAACGATTGCTATCGCCTTGGTAGGGACGCTGGCATTCTTGAATTTGCCGGTCGCGTCATTACCGGAAGTGGACTTCCCGACCATCAGCGTCCAAGCCCAAGTACCCGGTGCCAGTGCTGAAACTATGGCTGCCACAGTCGCTACGCCATTGGAAAGAACTCTAGGACGTATCGCCGGGGTTACTGAAATGACTTCGGAAAGTTCGCTAGGCAATACCCGCATTACCCTGCAATTTGATTTAAATCGCGACTTTAATGGCGCCGGGCGAGACATTCAGGCGGCGATAAATGCCGCTAGCAGCCAGTTGCCCAGCAACATGCCCAATCGCCCGAGTTATCGCCGCTACAATCCGGCTGATACGCCAATCATGGCCTTGTCGTTAACCTCCGATACGCTTAGCAGTGGGCAACTGTTCGATGTCGCATCGACGGTATTGTCGCAGAAACTGGCACAAGTGCCCGGCATCGGCCAGGTAGAAATCAGCGGCGCGGCACTGCCTGCTGTGCGGGTGGAATTAAACCCCAACGCGCTCAATAAATATGGCGTCGGTCTTGAGGACGTGAGAAACACCATCACGCAAACCAATACCACTCGTCCTAAAGGTGTGATGGAAGACGGCGAGCAACGCTGGCAAATCCAGGCTAACGACCAAGCGCCCAAGGCCGCCGATTATCAGTCGCTAATCGTTAGTTATCGTAACGGTGCGCCGGTCAGAATTGCCGATCTTGGCAACGTAGTAGACTCGGTAGAAGATTTGCGCAACATCGGCGTAAAAAACGGTAAACCTGCCGTACTGTTGATGCTCAAAAAACAACCCACTGCAAATGTTGTCGAGGCTGTCGACCAAGTACAGGCGATGATTCCGCAGTTGCGCGCCATCATCCCCAACGCTGTCAATCTGGAAGTGGTTTCTGACCGGTCGCTGACCATCAGAACGTCACTGAATGAAGTTGAACGCAGTTTATTTATCGCTATTGGCTTGGTGATTCTGGTAGTGCTGTTGTTCTTACGTAATGCTCGCTCGACCTTGATCCCGGTTATTGTCGTGCCGGTTTCCTTGCTGGGTTCGTGCGCGGTGATGTATTTATGCGGCTATAGCCTGAACAACCTGTCGTTGATGGCATTGACCATTGCCACCGGCTTTGTGGTTGACGATGCCATCGTAGTGCTGGAAAACGCGCAACGGCACATCGAAAATGGCATTCGCCCCTTTCCAGCTGCCTTACTGGCGGTTAAAGAAGTCGGTTTTACGGTGTTGGCAATGAGTCTGTCTTTAATTGCGGTGTTTTTACCGATTTTATTAATGGGCGGTATCGTCGGCCGCTTGTTCAGGGAATTTGCAGTCACGCTCTCGGCGGCGGTGCTGGTATCACTGTTAGTTTCATTGATCGTCACACCAATGCTCTGCGCCCGGCTGCTAAGCAAAGAAACACCCCATCATGGCCGGGTGTATTTAGCCGTGGGCCGTGCCTTTGACAAAGTTCAAGCAGGTTACGAGCACGCATTGCATTGGGCATTACGCCACAGTCGCATCATGATCATGATTTTGCTGGGCACGGTAATGCTTAATGTTTATCTGTACTCGATCATCAATAAAGGCTTTTTTCCAACTCAGGATGGCGGGCGTTTGCTTGGCAGAGTCGAAGCGGACCAAGGCACCTCTTTTTATGCCATGCAGAAGAAGCTTTTCGAATTTGCCAACGTTATCCAGAGCGAC
This sequence comes from Methylococcaceae bacterium, assembly GCA_030699345.1. Taxonomy (GTDB): domain Bacteria; phylum Pseudomonadota; class Gammaproteobacteria; order Methylococcales; family Methylomonadaceae; genus JABFRC01. Next base: position 5,512 of record JAUYMX010000206.1, on the reverse strand, counting down.
CCAGCGGTCACTAATGTAATGGGCTTTATCGGTAGTCAGCAGACCAATAGTGCGGAAATGTTTGTCGACCTTAAACCGCATGAAGAGCGCGACTCCGTTGACACCATCATGGCTAGGTTTAGAAAAATAAATCGCATCCCCGGTGCCGCCATACGCATGTTCCCAGCTCAGGAACTGCGTATCGGCGGGCGGCCCTCATCCAGTTTGTTCGACTACAGCCTGCAATCCGACGACCTTGATTTATTACGCGAATGGACTCCGAAAGTGCTTGCCGCGATGTCCAAATTGCCGGAATTAAAAGACGTCAACACGCGTCAGCAAGATAAGGGACAGCAGATCGGCTTGGTGGTTAATCGGGATATGGCATCCCGTTACGGCGTCACTCAAGCCATGATCGATGCCAGCCTTTACGATGCTTTTGGTCAGCGTCAGGTATCGGTAATTTATAACCCGCTCAATCAATACCGAGTGGTGATGGAGCTCGCGCCCGAGTATTGGCAAAGCCCCGAAGCCCTCAAACAGGTTTACATCAGCGTACCTGCGCAACGTTTACCAAGTGGTGAAGCAGCCGGTGCCCGCCAGATACCATTATCTACATTAGCCAGTTTCGCACCTACCTCGACGCCGCTTAAAGTCTATCACCAGGGCCAATTTGCCGCCACGACAATCTCTTTTAATCTTAACACCGGCATTTCGCTATCCACTGCCACACAAGTGATTAAAGACACTATGCGTGAGATTGGTGTGCCGAATACAATCCAGGGCAGTTTTCAAGGGGCGGCCAAAGCCTTTGAAGACTCGCTACGCACCCAACCGTTACTCATACTTGCCGCTTTGGTGAGTATATATATTGTCTTGGGCGTTTTGTACGAAAGCTTAATTCATCCGTTGACGATTTTATCCACCCTGCCCTCAGCTGGCGTCGGTGCGCTGTTGGCATTAATGGCGTGCGGCACCGAATTCAGCCTGATTGCGTTAATCGGCGTCATTTTATTGATCGGGGTCGTTAAAAAGAACGCCATTATGATGGTCGACTTTGCGTTATGGGCTGAGCGCGAGCAAGGTCTGGATTCCCGCGAGGCGATATTCCAGGCCTGTGTGTTGCGTTTTCGTCCCATCATGATGACCACATTCGCGGCTTTGTTTGGTGCTCTGCCGCTGGCAATCGGTACTGGTTACGGCGCGGAATTACGCCAACCTTTGGGGATTTCCATCGTCGGCGGCTTGATTTTTAGCCAAGCTTTGACGTTATTTACCACCCCGGTCGTTTATCTGTACCTGGATCGTTTCCGGCTGTGGTTTCATGCGCGATTTGTAAACCGCAGTGCTTCGCAACTGACGAACCCGGCTGAGTCATTGAGACTGTAAGATGAATTTATCGGCATTATTTATTAACCGCCCAGTCGCCACCACGCTGCTAACAATTGCGATTGCTTTGCTGGGTACATTGGCATTTTTAAATTTACCGGTGGGTTCTTTGCCGCAAGTGGATTATCCGACCATCGCAGTGCAAGCCCAAATGCCCGGCGCCAGTGCGGAAACGATGGCTGCCACAGTAGCAACGCCGTTGGAGCGGGCTTTAGGACGTATCGCCGGGTTAACGGAAATGACTTCAAATAGTTCGCTGGGGTCGACGCGCGTTACCCTGCAATTTGATTTGGATCGCGATATTAACGGCGCTGCTCGCGACGTTCAGGCGGCTATCAATGCGGCTTCCAGCATGTTACCGACCGGCATGCCTAATCGTCCGAGTTACCGGCGGGATAATCCTGTCGATTCGCCGATTCTAATCCTGGCACTGACCTCTGACACGCTCAGCCGGGGGCAAATGTACGATGTCGCGTCAACCATTTTGGCGCAGAAAATCTCCCAAATTCCGGGGATTGGTCAAGTGCAAATTGGCGGCGCGGCTTTACCGGCGGTGCGGGTTGAACTGAATCCCAATGCCTTAAGTAAATACGGTATTGGTTTGGAAGATGTGCGAAATACCATCACCCAAACCAACACTAACCGCCCTAAAGGCATATTGGAGGACGGCAAGCAACGCTGGCAAATTCAGGCCAATGATCAGGCCCGCAAAGCCGAGGATTACTTACCGCTGATTGTTAATTACCGTAACGGCGCGCCAGTGCGCATCGCCGATCTAGGTCAAGTGAGCGACTCTGTAGAAGACCTGTTCAACACCGGGCTCAAAAACGGCAAGCCCTCAGTGTTGCTGATTCTCAGAAAACAGCCGATTGCCAATGTCATGCAAACCGTCGATCAGGTCAAAGCCATGTTGCCGCAATTACGCGCAACAATACCCAGTACCATCGACTTGTCGGTAGCGGTTGATCGATCATTAAGCATCAGGGCGTCAATCAATGAAGTCGAACACAGTTTATTTATAGCTATCGGTTTAGTGATGCTGGTGGTGTTGCTGTTTTTACGTGATGTTCGTTCGACATTGGTACCGATTATTGTCGTGCCGGTATCCTTGCTTGGCGCCTGTGCCGTTATTTATTTGTGCGGTTACAGCCTGAACAATCTGTCGTTAATGGCTTTAACTATCTCGACCGGCTTTGTGGTTGATGATGCCATCGTGGTGCTGGAAAACACCAGCCGCCATATTGAAAAGGGCGTACCGCCGTTTAAAGCCGCATTATTGGGCGCCAAGGAAGTCGGTTTTACGGTGTTGGCGATGAGCGTGTCGCTGGTTGCCGTGTTTCTACCGATTTTACTGATGGGCGGGGTGGTCGGCCGCTTGTTTAGAGAGTTTGCGGTAACGCTGTCAGCGGCAGTGATAGTGTCGCTATTAGTTTCACTCACCGTTACGCCGATGCTGTGCGCACGCTGGCTGGGTAAGGAAACGCCTAAGCACGGCAAGTTATATTTGGGCATTGGTCGGGCATTCGATCGCATACAAGGGTATTACGAACGCTCGCTAGGTTGGGCATTGCGTCATAGCCGCATCATGCTGCTGATATTGCTGAGCACCATCGGTCTTAACATTTATTTGTATACGGTCATTGATAAAGGCTTCTTCCCTAGCCAGGACGGCGGACGGTTACTCGGCGGGATACAAACCGATCAAAACACTTCGTTTGGAGCGCTGCAGAAAAAGCTGTTTGAGTTTACCGATATTGTGCAAAACGACCCAGCGGTCAGTACCGTCGTGGCTTTTGCCAGCCGCACTAATTCCAACGTCTTCGTCAATCTTAAGCCGCATAACGAGCGCGGTTCCATTGATGAAGTAATGGACAACTTACGCAATAAACTTAACCGGATTCCCGGTGCCAACCTGTTCATGTTCCCTGCGCAAGAGCTGCGTATTGGTGGTCGCCCGTCTAACGGCTCGTTCGATTATGCGCTGCAATCTGACGATCTTGATTTACTCCGGGAATGGACCCCAAAGGTAGTTGCCGCTTTATCCAAACTGCCTGAACTCGCTGACGTCAACAGTAATCAGCAAGATAAAGGTGAACAAATTGGTCTGATTGTCGACCGTGACATGGCCTCGCGCTATGGCATCACCCAAGCGATGATTGATACCACGCTCAATAATGCCTTCAGCCAGCGGCAAGTGTCGGTCATCTATAACCCGCTCAATCAATATCGCGTAGTGATGGGGCTGGCGCCTGAATATTGGCAAAGCCCGGAAGCCTTAAAGCAGATTTATATCAACGTACCGGCCAATCGTCTGCCAACCGGCGAACAAGCCGAAGCCCGGCAAATACCGTTGTCAGCAGTAGCCAGCTTTGGACCGACTAATGCACCGCTAAGCGTTAACCACCAAGGTCAATTTGCCGCAATCACTATATCGTTTAACCTCAAACCCGGCATTTCCTTATCCGAAGCCACCCGCTTAATCGAAAATGCCATGCGCGATAACGGTGTGCCGATTTCGATTCATGGCAGCTTTGAAGGGTCGGCCAAAGCTTTTCAAGAATCATTGCGCAATCAGCCATTGCTGGTACTGGCGGCGTTATTGAGCATCTACGTTGTGCTGGGCGTACTTTATGAAAGTTATATTCACCCGCTGACCATCTTATCTACCCTGCCCTCTGCCGGGGTAGGCGCGTTGCTGGCCTTGATGGTTTGTGACACCGAATTCACCATCATTGCGATGATCGGTGTCATCCTGCTGATCGGCATTGTTAAAAAAAATGCCATCATGATGATCGACTTTGCCTTACAGGCCGAACGCGAGCAGGGGCTGGATTCACGCGAGGCGATTTATCAAGCCTGCGTACAACGTTTCCGGCCGATTATGATGACCTCGCTGGCCGCGTTGTTCGGCGCATTGCCCTTAGCGTTGGGCACTGGCTATGGCGCAGAATTACGTCATCCGCTCGGCATTGCGATTGTCGGCGGCCTTATTTTCAGTCAACTGCTGACGTTGTACACCACGCCAGTGGTTTATCTTTACCTGGATCGTTTCCGGCTATGGTTTCATGGCCGTTTCTTTAACCGTACTGCTTCCAAAGCAGTAAATCCCGCTTAGAACTGCCGATATTTTATGAGTTTTCGCATTGCCAAACCCTTGATTTATTCACTACTTACTACACAACTAGCCGGTTGCATGGTGGGTCCAGATTATGTTCGCCCAGAAGCCACGGTTCCCACTGAATTTAAGGAAGTCAAAGGCTGGAAACAAGCCCAACCCCGCGACAATGTCTTGTCGGGTAAATGGTGGGAAATCTTCAACGATGCCAAGCTTAATGAACTGGAGGAACAAGTTGCATCCGCCAACCAGTCGATAATCCAGGCTGAAGCCCAGTTCAGGCAGGCGGAGCATTTGGTGCTAACGGCAGAGGCGGCTTTATTGCCTTCTGCCACGCTTAACGGTTCAGCGCAACGATTTGTCGCTCCCAGTGGCGGCAACTTCTCCCCGGTTGGCGGGGTCAGGAATACCTTCACCAACTCGGCATCCGCGAACTGGCAGCTGGATTTGTGGGGTGGCGTCCGTCGACAGATAGAAGCCAACGTCGATAACGCGCAAGCCAGTGCCGCCACTATGCAGGCGTTAATTCTGTCCAGCCAGTCGACACTGGCATTGAATTATTTCCAGCTGAAAATATTGGACGAGCAAAAGAAATTGCTGGATGAAACAGTCGCCGCTTTCAAAAGAACCTTGGAAATAACCCAAAACCGCTACGCTGCCGGTATTGTCGCTAAAAGCGATGTGGTACAGGCCGAAACCCAACTTGAATCAACCCGTGCCCTGTCCATTAATCTTGGTGTACAGCGAGCTAATTTCGAGCATGCGATTGCCGTGTTGATTGGTAAGGCGCCTGGGCAATTAACCTTGCCCGCTTCCGAACTCACCACGAAATTGCCGTCTATTCCGCTCACTATGCCTTCTGAATTATTGGAAAGACGCCCGGACATTGCCGTAGCCGAACGACAAGCCGCCGCCGCCAATGCCTCTATCGGCGTAGCCAAAGCCGCTTACTTTCCAACCGTAAACCTAAATGCCAGCGAAGGTTTCCAAAGTGGTTTGCTGGAAACCCTCTATACCTCCGCGCGTAAT
>JAUYMX010000199.1 GCA_030699345.1 Methylococcaceae bacterium | reverse complement strand
AGGTATTGCCCAACTCTTCACTGGAATAAAAGTCCTGGCTTTTTACCGAGACGAATTTGTTTACAAACTCCGGCTGCAAAATATCCTGATCAATAGTAATCGCGCCAAAAAGCATGCGCTTGCCGGTCGCAAACACCAAATTAATGCGGGCGGTATTGTTGGCTTTATCGATTAACAACTGCTTTTCTGAAAATTCGGCATCCAAATAACCGCGCGCCATCGCCAACGATTCCAGCTGGCTTTTCATCTTTTCGTAAGCGTCGTGGCGAAGTGGATTGCCGGTCGCTGTTATCAGCTTATTACGCAGCATGGCAAACTCGGCATCATGGTCGGCGTCACCGCTAATGGTGATGGCAACGTCAGTCACCAACACTTGCGGGCCGGGGGTAACAGCAAAGTCTGCCTGCCAGCAGTCCTTATTAAAGCTTAATGCGTTTTTGCTGACAGCATGGTAATAACCTAACGCGCGTAAGGCCTGATCAATCTCCTGATCGGCACCTGCAAACAAACCGCGTATTTTCCACTCTGGCGCATCGCAGGGTTCTTTTGCCAGCGCCAGCGTCAGTAACACATTGTCTTTTGCTGCAGTCTCAAGCCCGGTAACATCCACCTTGGCAAGCACCGCCGGTGTTGTTAAACACAGGCAAATGAGCGTGATAGCGGTTAAATGACGAGGGAATAGTTTCATTTCAACAGTTTACGTTAGCGCATCCGTTTATGAAATTTGTATGATTGGTATCGCAGCGAATAGTATCGTTCCCAGTCGCAAAGCGACGAAAAAATATTTGTGAGGCAGCGATGAGTAAAATTAAATTAGATCAAGAAGAGCAGGGCATTTTAGATGCCTTCGATGGAGATGAATTTGAATCAGTCATAACAGACGACCGAAGATCGGATTTAGTACAAGTTTTGGTAAGCGCTTCACATGACTCACAACCGCTTGTCATAACAGACGACCGAAGATCGGATTTAGTACAAGCGGCTGAAGAAACATTAAAAAAGGTAAGTTGAGTAGGGTGGGCAACGCTTTTTTGCCCACCGATTTCGTCAGATTCCGCGTGGGCAAACGATAAAGCCATTTGCCCACCCTACAGGGCTTGGTTGAAGCGACAAAACTACCTCAATGAATGCAGGAACGGAGCCTTCCCACATTTCTTGTGTGGGACGAATTCTAGCTTTATCACCAACTAACGATTGAACAAAATTGTAGAAGGCCACATCTTGCCAAAAACTATTGGGGCCAATGGCTTCATCACTTTTTTGCCCACCCTTGTATATTAACTACCGCCATGGTTGGCTACGAAAAAAAAGAGTTGTAGGGTACGCACTGCGTACCATTTTTAAAGTTTGTTAGTAGGCAAAGGTTTTAGAAGGTACGCGGTGCGTACCCTACTGGGCTATTTTCAACATCTTGTTGATAACGGCAAAAAACCATTACAAGCAGTCTGTGCCGTGATGCGTAAATTACTGCATGCAATTCACGGTATGTTGAAACATGATCAGCCTTTCGATAACACTCGGTTTTATACTATTCCGAGTGCGGTCGGATAAGAAGAAATCGACAAATTTGGGTTGATTTTTAACAGAGTATCTACGGCCCTAGTTGTAGGGTGCGCATTGCGCACCATTTTCAAAGTTTGTTAGTAGCCAAAAGTTTTAGAAGGTACGCGGTGCGTACCCTACCGGGCTTATTCGCACTTTCTATTCACTTCTGCACGAGCTTCACGCTCATCCTCGCGCGCACTTTCTATTCCAAACTCATATCGGTCACTTTCGCTGCCATTCTCCTTGACATAGTAGCGCTGTTTTTCTGCATAATCTGCTTGCATTTTAATTGCGGTTTCAAGTTTAGCTTCAGCCCATATGCATCCGAGGGGTTTACCAGCAATGGCGTTGACCGGTACCATGGACAATGCAATCAAAAGTAATGATATCTTCATGTGTTGAGCTCCTTCAAAGTCAAAATATTAAGAACTAATTATAAAAAGTCATTTTAATTTACCTTACGCCCTTTGAATTTCTCATGTTTGACGATGGGCGTATAGTGCATAGCTATAATCAGACATCCTAAATGACGCAAAACAATGCGTCATCCGTTTGCCTAAATAGTTATAAAAATTAAAAAATACATTTAACATCAAGCGAGTAAAAGGATTGATCATGTCCTAAAGAAACTGAATACCCTTCATTAAGAACGCCCCAACTCCACACTTTGCCTAGCAGTCTCAATCGCCCCCCTAACCGTCTCCGGCGCAGTCCCGCCAATATGTTTCCGCGAAGCCACTGAGCCTTCCAGCGTTAAATACTCAAACACATCGGCAGTTATCAATGCGGAAAATTGCTGTAACTCGGCCAGGGAAATCTCCGACAAATCCCGCTGGCTTTCTATTCCTAAACGTACCGCCAGGCCGACTACTTCATGGGCATCGCGGAAGGCCATGCCTTTGCGGACCAGGTAATCGGCGAGATCCGTAGCGGTGGCGAAGCCGCGTTTGGCTGAGTTGTACATGTTGGCTTTTTTGGGGGCGATGTGCGGCACCATGTCGGCGTAGGCGCGCAGGCAGTTGATCAGGGTGTCTGCGGTGTCGAACAGCGGTTCTTTGTCTTCCTGGTTGTCTTTGTTGTAGGCCAGCGGCTGGCTTTTCATCAGCATTAATAGCGATACCAAAGGCCCGGTGACCCGGCCGGTTTTACCGCGTACCAGCTCCGGCACATCAGGATTTTTCTTTTGCGGCATGATCGATGAGCCGGTGCAAAAGGCATCGGGCATTTCGATGAAATCAAACTGGGCGCTGGACCATAAGATCAGTTCTTCGGAAAAGCGCGATAAATGCATCATGATCAAGCTGGCGGCGGCGGTAAATTCAATCGCAAAGTCGCGGTCACTGACCGAATCCAAAGAATTAGCCGACGGGCGGCTAAAGCCCAGCAGCTGTGCGGTCAAGTGTCGGTCGATTGGGTAGCTGGTACCCGCCAACGCCGCGGCGCCCAGCGGCATGACGTTAAGGCGTTTTTTGCAATCCTGCAGGCGTTCGTGGTCGCGGCTTAGCATTTCAAACCAGGCCATTAAATGGTGACCAAAGGTAATCGGCTGGGCAACCTGCAAATGCGTAAAGCCGGGCATGATGGTGTCGGCGTTTTGTTCGGCCAGATCGATAATCGCGGTTTGCAGGCGGACCAGTTGCGCGGTGATTTGTTCGATTTCATGCCGCAAATACAGCCGGATGTCGGTAGCAACCTGGTCGTTGCGCGAACGGCCGGTGTGCAGTTTTTTACCGGCGATGCCGATCATGTCAGTCAGCCGGGCTTCGATGTTCATGTGAACATCTTCTTGTTTGATGGACCAGACAAATTCACCGTTGAGAATTTCTTCAGAAATTTGTCCCAAGCCTTCAATAATCGCATCGCGCTCCTGTTCAGTCAGGATGCCGCTGGCGGCCAGCATGGTGGCGTGGGCGATAGAGCCTTGAATATCTTGTTGCGCCATACGCTGATCAAAATCTACCGAGGCGGTAAATACTTCAACAAACGCGTCGGTGGCTTGGGCAAAACGGGCACTGGAGAGTTTTTCAGTATTAATGTTGGTCATGAGTTTGAGTGTCGCGAAGTCATTGAGATGGCTGGAATTATACAGGCAAAGGCGAGCTTGGCGGGTAACTGGGCTAACGTGAATGTCGGTTATCTAGTTAGACAGTGATAAGGAGTCTCGAAAAAACCATTTCGCCCATGGTTCGACAAGCTCTCTCAAGAAACAGCTTTTTTATGCCTATAAAATCAACTATTTACAAGCGGGCAATAAAATTAAAAGTCGCCTCACCACGAACGGAACTCCTTGATTTTTAAGACACCGTTCGCATTTATGCCCTGTGGGTACTGAGTTTATCGAAGTGCAGGGTTTTTCGAGGTTCCCTATTTTTGACGACTAGGCAAGATCGGGTAGGTGCGGATTTATCCGCATAGTGCGAATGAATTCGCACCTACAGCTTGCCTAAATCTCTCAATAAACAGCTTTTTATGCTTATAAAATCAACTACTTACAAGCAGACAATGGAATTAAAAATCGCCTCAAACAGCGTCTGTTTCTTGATAACGCCATGCCGCCGAAAAGGGGCTTACTTTGCTCGCCACGAACGAAATGGTTTTTTCGAGGTTTTCAATAGTTGATTGTTTGTATATGCCAGCAACCCAATCTTCAACCCCCTATTGAGAGGCATCAAACTGTTGCTGTAGAGACAGTGCTTAAGCACTTTGTTGCTTAGACAGCAGCAGTAAGCTCTCATTTAAATCTAAACCGCAGTTTGAGCAAGCCGAAAATAAATCCGGCTAATTCCCTTGAAGACTTAGGGAAACGGGCTCTTGAGACGGCTGGGTAATTGTCAAAGCACGAGCTGTAACTTATTGGCATGTATCGTGCTAAATATCATTGTGATGGTTGATGCCGCGCTGTAAGCATTATGGTTGCTGGTTTCCAGATTTAATTAACGATAAATGAGCATGGTTAGGTGTTCATTTAGGGAGTGATGATATGAGTAGTCCTTTGGTGGGTCGTAAGCAATTTGCTTCCGAAGACCGCTTAGCGAACGGCGGCAAATCGGCGCAAGTATTGCCATTTAAAGCATCAGGCCAGGATGGCGAGTCTGCTTTTTCTCTGGCGACGGCTAGCGGTTTTTCGTTAAGCGATTTTAAATTTAACGATACTGGTAGCGATCGGAGACTGGCTGATTATTTAGTTATCGGTGTGTTGTCGATATTTATTCATACCGTTGTTGTTGAGTATTTTAAAAAATCTGATGTTGAGCCAATCGAAATTGAAAAGCCGGTAAAGGTGCCTTCTAAAGTGCAAATTTCTTTTGTTAAGCCGCAGCCGCCAAAAGTAATTCAGCCGCCACCGCCGCCCAAGGTTGTGGCAATTAACAAGCCGCCTAAGCCGAAGATAAAGCCGAAGCCGCAGCCCGTTATTGAGCAACCGCCGGCGCCACCTAATGCGGTCGTGGCTGAGGTTGCAACACCAGCGCCACCGGCACCTGCTCCGCCACCACCACC
>JAUYMX010000194.1 GCA_030699345.1 Methylococcaceae bacterium | reverse complement strand
TAAATATTTCTTTGTCGTTTACCCCAAGTATTTTGGGTATAACTACCAATTTCTTTAATGTCAGATTTTGCCTTGTTAGTGAGTTCAAAACCCACCATTAGTTAACGCTTTCTTGGTCAAGCTCGGCTATTAGCCCTTTTAAGGAATAATCCGCTCTGCCGCTTTCTTCACCTTCTATCAGTGCTTTTTGCAAAGTTGCTAATTTTAGTTCCCGTTCTTCAAGCAATCGCAAACCCGCACGGATAGTTTCGCTTGTTGAGCCATAGCGTCCTTCATTAATTTGTTTAGCTATAAATTGTTCAAAGTGAACGCCTAGGGTTACGCTAGTGTTTTTTTGCTGCATAGTCTTTGCTCCCCAGTTAAATGCCATATTTATAATATATAGTGGTATTTATTCGTCAAGCTAAAAATTAACATAGTGTCATAAATCAGGGACAAAAAGCATTACGAAAATCGGCTATGCAAGAGTATCAACGGACGAACAAAACCCAAACTTACAATTTGATGCACTCAAGGTGGCACTATCCATCCACGCCCTAAAGAGACGCAATCCTATAAACTTAAGCTCCCTTCAAACTCAACAAGTTGATTTGTAAGCATGTTTTCGGTGAGGCTTGGGGTGTTTCTGGCGTGGATTAGAACACTCTGGGATGACGGCTATGAGGTTTTTGAGCAATTCTCTTAATGTGTACACGAACTGCTCAGTGGAAGGCACAAGACCCAGCAGCCAGCGCGGCAGGGAGCGCTTGAGGTGGGAAAAGGCATAGGTGCGGTTGACCTTGTAGCCTGCTTTAATGGCTTGATAACCTTCAGCTTCAAGCACCGTCAACGCATGCAGATTGTTCGCAAGAATTTTTGCACCGAAGTAATAGTGAACATAAAGGTAAGAAAGTGGCGCAAAAATCAGGCTTGAATAAGGCCATCTTAGATCAAGGTTGGAGTATGTTTTCGGCGATGCTGGAGTACAAGCAAAGCTGGAACAGCGGCGTCGTAATCAGGGTTCCGGCGCAGTATACCAGCCAAACATGCCCATGTTGCCATCATGTAGCTAAAGAAAACCGCCTGACACAAGCCGAATTTGTTTGTGTTGAATGCGGCTTGTGTGAAAACGCCGACCTTGTTCGCGCAATCAATGTGCTCGCGAAAGGCCACGCGCTTTTAGCGGGTAATCAACCGTCGGATAGACGGGGCTAGTCTGTGAAGTGAACGGTGCCGTAATGTCGTCAGCAGCAGAAACCAGTGAGCAGTAGCGATACATACTCACTCTTAGGAAACTAGGAATCCCCTTCCTTTAGGTGGGGGAGGATGTCAACTAAGCAAGTTACCGCAATGCCTTGTGATTGGCAGATTTCTTTGCTGTTAGCGCTTTCAAGATTTCCTCTCGTATTTGCCGCTGTTTCGCCGTGTCTGTGATCGGTTGCAGTTGGGTATCGGTGATGTAAAACATATCTTCTGCGCGACTGCCGATGGTGCTGATTTTTGCGCTATGGAGGCTGATGCCTTGTTTAATAAAAATCCGGCCAATTTTCGATAACAAGCCGGCGTGGTCAGTGGTGACCAGCTCCATAATCGTTTGATTGTTGAGTGGGTCGGTTAAAAATTCGACACTGGTCGGGATAGGAAAATGCTGGGCTTGCCGGGATTGGCGATGGATGTTTTTGTGTTCTTTGACTTGGTGATAACGCAGGTTGTTACGTAAAGCGGTGCAAATATGGATTTCCCTGAATAATTCGTTAATGGCTTCACCGGACTGTTCAAGCACTAAAAAGCTGTTGAGCACATAGTTGTCCAGCGTGGTCATGATTCTGGCGTCAAGAATTGTTAAACCTAGCTGGTCGAGAGTGGCGGTACTTAAAGAAAAAATAGCCTCTTCATTTTGTGTGTAAACAAAGACCTCCGCACTGCCGCGTTGTGTTTGCGGGCGCAGTAATACCAGTGGTAAATCAGTTTCGCTGGATGAGGCTATCGCGATGGTATGCCAGGCGATTTCATCTGCCGAATAGCGCAGGAAGTAATCGTCGTTGACATGTAGCCAAGCATTCGCAATATCTGCCTGACTGATACCCAACTTGAGGAGTTCTTGTTCGGCTTCTTTTTTGTTTTCCGATACCCGGTCAGTTGTGGTTATAGGGCTTTGTAAGCCTATGCGCAGGGCATTATGGGTGGCTGAGTAAAGCTCTTTAAGTAGGGCGTCTTTCCAGGCATTCCATAGCTCAGGGTTGGTCGCGCGAATGTCCGCCACGGTTAAAAGGTAAAGGTGGTTTAGATATTCAATACTGCCTACGGTCTGGGCAAATTGATGAATTATTTCGGGGTCGCTAATGTCTTTGCGTTGCGCTGTCATCGACATAATCAAATGATTGCGTACCAGCCAGGCGACCAGGTTGGTGTCATGTGGCGATAGTTCATGTTGACTACAGAACGTTCTGGCTAATTCTTCGCCGACGGCGGAATGATCGCCTTTTCTGCCTTTGGCAATGTCATGGAACAAACCCGCGAGATAAAGTAGTCCGGGTTTGGCAATTTGTAAAAAGATGGTGTTGCAAAACGGCAGCTCATCACTGTGTTTATCCAACGCAAAACGGCGCAGGTTGCGAATCACAAACAGGGTGTGTTCATCGACGGTGTAAATGTGGAATAGGTCGTATTGCATGCGCGCAACGATGTTGGCGAAGCAAGGGATGTAGGCGGCCAGAACACCGTAGCGATTCATGCGGCGTAGTTGATCGGTAATGCCTCGAGGCTGACGAAAGGCTTCAATAAACAGTCGGTTGGCGGCTTTGTCTTGGCGAAAGTCGTCGTTGATTAAGTGTAGGCTTTTGCGGATTAGGCGAATAGTGGTTGCTCTGACGCCCTTGAATGATGGGTATTGTTCAAGTAATAGGAATATTTCCAGCAATGCTAAGGGGTGGCGTTCAAAAACGGTTTCATCGACGACTTCGATATAGCCGTTGATAGCGATAAATTTATCATTAATGGGTGTTGCTGTACTGGCGCTTTCTCCGCAGACAAAGCGTTCGTTGAATAGCTGTAGCAGCATTTCATTTAGGCGTTCAAGACCCAGTACGGTCTTAAAATAAAACTGCATGAATTGCTCAACATCTTCATTACGCTGCTGGTCGTCGGTGCTAAAACCGAATTGCTGGGCCAGATCACGTTGGTAATCAAAAATTAGGCGGTCTTCGGCACGATGCGTTAACAGGTGCAGTGCGTAGCGAATGCGCCACAGTACTTCCAATGCAGCGACCAATTCCATGTATTCGGATTCAGGCAAAAAGCCGTAGTGAGTTAATTCTCGAATAGAGGAGGCATTGTAATGACGCTTGAAAACCCAAGAGATGACTTGCCGGTCACGCAAGCCGCCGGGGCCTTCTTTGATGTTGGGCTCAAGATTGTAGGCCGTGTCGTGAAATTTGGCGTAACGCAGGCGTTGCTCTTCCATTTTGGCAGCGAAAAATTCGCTGGAAGGCCAGATTTTGTCGGGTGTTATTTGTGTGAGTAGGGCTTCATGAAGTGAGCTGTCGCCGGTGATGAGCCGGTTTTCCATCAAGCTGGTCATGATGGTTTGGTCGCTGACGGCAGCATCGACACATTGTGTTATGGTGCGCACGCTTTGGCCGGGTTTTAAGCCGATGTCCCACAAAAAAGTAAAAAAATTTGCTAAGGCTTGATGATGGCTGTCGGTATCTTCGGCGGGTAGTATTACGACAATATCAATGTCTGAATAAGGGAATAGTTCTCTTCTGCCATAGCCGCCAACGGCAATTAAACAAAGATGATGGGCATATTTACCCAGAAAATATTGCCAGCAGCCAGTTAAGATCAGGTCAATAAAATCAGATTTTTCTTTGATTAGGCCTGACACTGAACTTTGCGGATCAAATTTTTCTCTGAGTTCGGTATCTTTTTGTTTTAGTAGCTGCTTGATTTGTTGCAAGCTGTCTGGCGCTGTAAACAAGGCGGCGTTGATTGGTTTATGCAAGGTGGTCACATTTCTTCGCTGCGTAACGTTAGTACTTCAAAGCCATGTTCGGTAACAAGAATAGTGTGTTCCCATTGTGCGGAGAGGCTTCTGTCTTTGGTAATGACTGTCCAGCCATCGCCAAGTACTTTAATGTGACGTTTGCCCAGATTAATCATGGGTTCAATAGTTAAAATCATGCCGCTTTTTAAAGCTTCACCTTCGCCAGGTTTGCCATAATGCAAGACCTGGGGTTCTTCATGGAATTTTTTACCTATGCCATGACCGCAAAATTCCCTAACTACAGAATAGCGATTGCTTTCAGCATGTTTTTGAATGGCATTGCCAATATCACCGAGTGTTGCACCGGCTTTAACTTGCTGAATGCCGAGCCACATCGATTCTCGAGTGATTTCGACTAGGCGTTTGGCGTGAGCGTTAACTTCGCCTACGCAAAACATTTTACTGGTATCTCCGTGATAGTCGTCTTTGATTACTGTAATGTCGACATTAACAATATCGCCGGATTTAAGCTTTTTGTCGCTGGGAATGCCGTGGCAAACCTGCTGATTTATTGAGGTGCAAATCGATTTTGGAAAGCCGTGATAGTTAAGTGGGGCAGGGATGGCTTTTTGCTCATTGACAATGTAGTCGTGACAGATTTGATCGAGTTCATCTGTGGTTACGCCGGGGATTACGTAGGGTTCTATCATTTCCAAAACTTCAGCGGCCAATCTTCCGGCAACGCGCATTTTTTCAATTTCAGTGTCGTTTTTGATGATAATGCTCATGAATGCAATGTTTTTTCCTTTAAGTATTTGACTGTTTATTACGTTTAACTAAGCAATAAACAGGCAAATTATTATATTGATTATGTTGTTAATGGTATCGATTCTAACAGAGATTCGGTTGTTGTAAAAAGGCGATTGTGGTATAAAGATAAGTTCATTTTTTGTAACAATACTCACACTTAATCGTCACGTTTGGAAGGGTGCTGGCGCAACTTGTTGTTGTC
>JAUYMX010000192.1 GCA_030699345.1 Methylococcaceae bacterium | reverse complement strand
GAGTTCTGGCG
The DNA here is from genome assembly GCA_030699345.1 of Methylococcaceae bacterium. Lineage (GTDB taxonomy): Bacteria > Pseudomonadota > Gammaproteobacteria > Methylococcales > Methylomonadaceae > JABFRC01. Next base: position 1,071 of record JAUYMX010000192.1, on the reverse strand, counting down.
GCTGGCATGACGATGTGTTGGCGGAAGACACCGACCTGACCATTCGATTTTTGCTCAACAATTGGAAAACAGTCTATCAAAACCGGGCCGAGTGTTACGAGGAAGTGCCCGAAGAATGGCCTGCCAGGGTTAAACAGATAAAACGGTGGGCAAAAGGACACAACCAAGCCTTATATCGGCATTTTCGCAAAATCTTGTTTATGTCCGGACTCAAGCCTCAAGAAAAGCTTGATGCGATGGCGCTGCTCGGTGTTTATGCCATGTCGCCTCTGCTGATTTTAGGCTGGGTAATTGGTATCGTGCTTTATTATTGCAATCTCAGCCCGATACCCGATTTAGCGCTGAGTTTGTTCGCAATGTCGGCGTTTAGCGTGTTGGGAAATTTTGCGGCTTTCTTTGAAATCGCCGCCGCGGTTTACTTGGATGGAAGCCAGCAGCGTATTCGACTCTTGCCCTTCACCGTGATCGGTTTTTTGATCAGCATGATGTCGATCTCCATGGCCACTCTGGAAATGATGATCGATTCAGTGCGCTTGAATCCCCGTGAATTGAAATGGGATAAAACGCCTCGTTACCGCAAAGTTGAGGTGGATGCCTAATTATGTGGACTTCACTGCTTTTTGCCAGTGCGGCAGGCATGTTTCTACTGCCACTGTTACCAGCCTTGCTTGAGCTAAGGCTCAAACGCGATATCGAACCGGTGACGGTAGACCAGGCCAATGCCGGCAACATCGATTATTTCGCGGAAAGTTTCCAAGCCTTCATCACCGATGCGATTGATGACTATCAAGCAGGAGCAACCGATCGCCTGGTGCCGCAAAATTATTCGCTTTATGAACACGATAGTCATTTTCAGCCGACGGCAATCGAAGCAAAGCAAGCAATCGCCGATAGACTCATCGTCGGTTTTGGTGAGTTGTTTTTGCCGGCTGGTTTTAATTTCAATCAGGAAATATTCGGCAAAAGGAACGTTAACAGCGGCGAAAACTGCCGCTTGCGCTCTGTTTTGGCACTGGAGAAACTGGTGCTGGGCAAAAATACCCAGCTTTTACGCTGGGCGCACGCCCGTAA
>JAUYMX010000190.1 GCA_030699345.1 Methylococcaceae bacterium | reverse complement strand
CTACTATCGTTTTGGTACTGATGCTTAAAGCTGATGAAACCAAACATTTGGCAAGTGGTGTAGTTGCTGAACAGCAAAAAGAAACATTCACAAAAATTGAAAAAAGACACACTAGCAACAACAGTAGCGCTGAAGCGATTTCTGGAAAATAAAGTTTTATAAAATTTTGTTGTGAAAAAAAATCCCCCGTTGCTTTCTGCACGGGGGATTTTTTTTGCCCTTCGTTTTTTCTTAAGCTGACATTTAGGCCGCGGGGATGTCTTCTAAGATTAGTTGTATTTATTCAGCGCTTGGCAATTGTTGCTCAAGTTGCTTAATTTTTTCTTCCAGCAGTTTTACGGTTTTTAATAGGTCAGGCAGTTTGCTCAAAGCAATTTGTTCCTTGTAGGCGGTTTTTTTGTCTTTGGCTGGACTACCAAACATTTGCGAACCTGCAGCAACGTTTCCAGCAACTCCGGAACGCGCCATAATCACAGCGCCGCGGCCAATAGTGACATGATCCGCAACCCCGGAACTACCGGCCAAAATGGCATAATCTTCAATATTGCAAGAGCCCGATACACCGGTTAAACCGCACATAATTACGCCTTGGCCAATTTTATTGTTGTGGCCGATTTGTACCAGATTATCTATTTTGCTGCCCGCACCGATTACCGTACTGCCTAATGCGCCTCTATCTACACAAGTATTCGCACCGATTTCGACATTATTGCCAATGACGACATTGCCGACTTGCGGTACTTTGACATGTTGACCATTCCTGAATTTATAGCCGAAACCGTCGGCGCCAATAATTGCGCCAGAGTGGATGATCACGTTATCGCCAATCTCCACGTCATCATAAATGACTGCATAAGGGTAAATACGGCAGTTTTTGCCGATTTTGACGTTTTTACCGATGTAAGCACCGGCTAAAATTTCACTGTTATCACCAATCTGAGTTTGCTCGCCAATAATTGCGTATGGGCCGATATAGGTGGCATTACCCAAAGTAATATTTGCTTCTAGCACGGCTTGCGGCGCAATACCAGGCAAGTAAGATCGTTCAGGGTGCAGTAATTCAACTGCTTTAATAAAGCTAAGTTCCGGATCGGTACAGATTAATAAAGCTACGTTTTCCGGGACATCAGTGACAGGGAAATTCTCGCCGATGATGCATGCTGACGCGGTCGAATTTTTCAGGTGATGGGCATAACGACTGTTGGTTAGCTGGGTAACTTGGCCACTTTCAGCAGCGGTAATGTCAGCAGCAGAATGAATCACTGCCAGCTCATCGCCCCCCTCCAATCTGGCGCCGCAAAAATCGGCCAATTCTTTTAATGTTATCGTCATGTTTATCTCTATTCGATTAATGGGGTAATGCGGATCAGAACTTCAGGGCAAGAAGTCAAAAAATTGCCTCGTCATGATTTTGACAACAAGCATAGCATGGTGAAAAAAGTTTCAGCGTTGCCAATGTCCGCTTTTACCGCCGTCTTTTTTCAGCAATTGTACTGACTGAATGACCATGCCGCGATCAACCCCTTTGCACATGTCATAAATGGTAAGTAGGGCAATTTGGGTGGCCGTTAACGCTTCCATTTCTACGCCGGTTTGGCCATTGGTTTTTACCGTAGCCTGGCAACGCACGCGGTGATTGTCAGGCTCAGGCGTTAAGTTGACTTCTACGTGGGTAATGGGCAGAGGGTGACAAAGCGGAATTAAATCTGAGGTCTTTTTACTGGCCATAATCCCGGCAAGCCTTGCCACAGCGAGCACATCGCCTTTTTTGTGCTCGCCAGCGATGATGAGACGTAGCGTTTCAGGCTGCATTTCGATGAAACCTTCGGTAACAGCGACCCGTTGCGTGATGGCTTTGGTGCCCACATCGATCATGTGTGCTTCGCCAGCCTGATTAAAATGCGGAGTGTGAGTCATTGGCGGTAGAATTGCTGACAAAAAGCCATTATCCATTTTTTTAACCAGCGCGTGAATGATCATGTCCATCAAAGTCCGTTATTTTGCCAGCCTGAAAGACCGTGTGGGACGCGCCGAGCAGACCATTGATAGTTTAGGATTATCGACAGTCAGATCGGTATGGCATGTTGCTAATCCGGATGAAACACTACCCGATAACATACTGGCTGCGGTAAACATGGATTATGTCGACTTGGATAGTCCAGTTAAAGAGGGTGATGAAGTGGCATTTTTTCCGCCGGTGACAGGAGGTTAAATATGCTGATAAAAATTTGCCCGGATGGTTTTGATCCCTGGCAGGAAATACAAGCCTATCAACAGAATGCGTTAACAGAGTTGATCGGTAAAATTGGTGCGACCAGTGTATTTGTCGGCACGATGCGCGATTTTAATGAGGGCGATCAAGTTAAGGGGATGACTCTTGAGCATTACCCGGGCATGACCGAAAAACAGCTGGCAAAAATTGTTGCTGAAGCTCAGTCGCAATGGCAAATTTTGGATGCGCTTATCGTGCATCGGGTAGGTGCTATTTTGCCAGATGAGGCGATTGTGTTGGTGGCGGTGTGGTCATCGCATCGAGGCGAGGCCTTTGATGCCAGTCGCAACATCATGGAAGCTCTGAAATCGAAAGCGCCATTTTGGAAAAAAGAGCAGCTAGACTCAGATCAAGAACGCTGGGTGTCAAAAAATACCGATGGCTATACAACTTGTTAACTGGAAGGGATTTAGATGGTGATAAAGCGTAGTAGCTTATTTATATTCTCATTGATTGTGTCGACACTATTTATTGGTGTTGGGCATGCAAAAATTTCTCCTCTTTACCAACCATTATCAGGGCTGACAGCAAAACAACTGGCCGTTATTGTCAAAGACGCCGATCCGTTAAGTATGCGCATTGCCAATTATTACCAAAGCAAACGGCAAATTCCGTCGGCGAACATGATTCATATTCGCATCGATGCAAGCTCCAATGCGCTGTCTCAAAAAGACTTTGCAGCTATTAAGCGGCAGGTAGATGCGAAAACACCCAAACAAGTACAGGCTTTTGTATTGACCTGGCTAAAACCGTTTCGAGTGGATTGTATGTCGATCACTACCGCCTTTACGGCCGGTTTTGATCAGGCATTTTGTGCGAAAGCTTGTCAGGAAACCCGCAAGAGTCCGTATTTTGCCTCCGATAGTCAAAAACCCTTTACCGATT
>JAUYMX010000186.1 GCA_030699345.1 Methylococcaceae bacterium | reverse complement strand
AAAAACAACCGCATATTTTAAGGATTTCAAAACCTGGGTAGCATTAGACAGCACCAATTTATCGGACGGCCAGCAACTGGCGGTTAAATACTTTACGGTAGCCGTTATTTTGTTTGTAGCCCAGATTCTGTTTGGCTTGCTGGCCGCGACCCAGTTTATCTGGCCCGGATTTTTGTTTGAAATCCTGGATTTTAACGTCAACCGCATGGTGCATATCAACGCCATGATCGTCTGGATGCTGTACGGTTTTATCGGCTGCGTCTATTGGTTATTGGAAGATGAAAGCCAGACCGAAATCGTCGGCCTAAAGCTGGGCAATATCGCATTTTGGGTGCTAACCGCCGCAGTTACCGTCGTGGTGCTGGTGTATTTGTTAGTGCAGATCGGGCCGGGCAAAGATTCCAGCCTGTGGTTTATCAACGAAGGCCGCGAATACATTGAAGCCCCACGTTGGGCGGATATTGGCATCGTAGTCGTGATGCTGATCTTTTTCTATAACGTAGTTGCTACCTTCACTAAGGGTAAGTGGTCGGGTATCGCGGGCGTATTAACGCTGGATTTGGTGGCCTTGGCAGGTTTATATGTGGCCGGTATGTTTTATATGACCAATATCACCCATGAGCAATACTGGTGGTGGTGGGTAATTCACTTATGGGTGGAAGCTACCTGGGAAGTGTTGGTCGGCGTAATCATGGCTTGGTCATTGATGAAGCTGCTGGGCGTCAGACGCAAAATCGTGCAAACCTGGTTGTATATCGAAGTTGCGTTGATGTTCGGCTCTGGCATTTTAGGCTTGGGGCATCATTATTTCTGGATCGGCACACCAGAATACTGGCTGACCATCGGCGGATTCTTCTCGGCATTAGAACCGATTCCCTTGGTGGCGATGGTAGTGCATGCGGTGTATGACTCCGGCAGCCATGCTTTTAAAAACGGCAACCACCCTGCCCTGGCTTGGGTAATCGCCCACGCTTTCGGTAACTTTTTCGGTGCTGGCGTCTGGGGCTTTATGCATACGTTGCCGCAAATCAATATGTACACCCACGGCACCCAATGGTCGGCATCACACGGGCATTTAGCGTTTTTCGGCGCGTATGCCACCATCAACATCGCGTTCTTCTATCTGGCTATACAACATTGGCGCGGCGGTATTTGGATGGGTGAAGGCACCGCCAATGCCTGGCGCTGGAAATGGGCGATAGGCTTGCTCAATGTCGGCGTGCTGGGAATGACTATCGCAATGTTAATAGCTGGCTATGAGCAATCGTTTATCGAGCGCGCGGTCGAAGGCTCTACTTGGGGCGGTTACTTTACCGCACAGAATCACCCGTCATTCCAGAGTGCGATGGTCTGGCGCTTGTTGTTCGGTGTCGTTACAGCGGCTGGTTTAGGCCTGTTGATTTGGGATTTATTAACCATCGGCAAAGGCGAAACGCGTAAAGCTAAGGTGATTACCCAACAATAAACCAAAAGCTAGATAATCGTAAAATCAACCCCGATCCGTCAAACCGTTCGTGCTGAGTGTGTCGAAGCATGAACGGTTTGACGGAGCCTGTTAGAAATTTTCCCATTCATGGTTAGACAGAACGGAAAAATTACCAATGCATAACAAAAAGTTATTTTTAACCCCACCCTTAATGCCCACGACGCACATGCGCTGTAGCTAGAAAAATTTCAGAGATGAAATTGATTAATGCCACGATTAAACAAAACATCGCCGCGACAAATAACGAGGCAATGACCACTTCCAAATTTAGCTTAAAAAACGACCCTAAAAATAATACTGCGACCACCGAACAGATAAATAATAAACAAGTCGTACATAAGCCAATCGCCCAATGAATCAGCCGGGCCCGCTGTTTTAATACTTTAAGCTCGGATTGGACAATTGGGTCTATTTCCACCTCTGCCAACGATTTGCTATGCAAATATCGCGATCTATCAATAATTCGTCCCAATCGATTCGTCAACACCGACAAAATGCCGGCCACACCGGTCAGTAAAAACACTGGCGCCACAGCCAGCTGAATGGCGTGAGCAATTGTGGTGAGCGGGAGTTCTGTCATCATTTATGTGCCTTTTTTTAAATATTAAATTACTGCAGCAGATACCGGCAATTGATGCTGACTTTCAGCCATAGCCATGATTTGACAAGCAGTGTTTTGAGTATAAGTTCTTTTCTAGTTGGCTTGCATTAAGTTAGCAACTCTTTAATAGCCAAAATATCCGAAAGTTATCCAATTATAAGATCGACACCCGGGAGAAGAATATGAGCGTAATCAACATAGCCCCTGCAAAACACCATATTGAAATTGATAACAATCTGCTCAATGAGATTGTTGATGTTTTTTACGACAAGATGCTTGATGACTACGCGATAAACCGGTTTTTTAGCGGCAATCCCGTGCTTGAGCAAACTAAGCCATTGAAGAAATTATTAACATCAATTTTTGCCGGACTAACTAACCCAGATCAGATTACCGCTTTAATTGATGATTATTTCATGGCCGCATTCGGCAAGCCAGGTATGCAGCGCACTCATATTGCCAGCGATTTTGATTTTCTGCTGGAGATTGCAGGCGGCAAGGATACTCGTGTGCTTATATTTTTATCCGACGCCCATTCCCATTTATTAAAACTAAAGCCGGACGATTTTCACTACGATGTCGTTATCAGACATTTAACCAACACACTCAAAGAACTCGCGGTAGCTGAAGATTTACAAGGCGATATTCTGGCGGTCGCAGAAAGTGCCCGGAATAAAGTGTTGGGCAGAGGATAGATAGTCCAACAAAGGCAGCATTGATTCCTTCTTATACGACAAAGAGGAATCAGCGATTACTATTCAAATCAAAATATTCTTCCAACAATAATTTGATCTAGGCATCAAACAATCTTGCAGTGCCAAATGCGGATCACTATAAAGTTCGCTGATTTTATTAAGGTCAACATGCAAGAAAGGCGAACTGCCTTCGCAAATCCGCCTTTCTATTTTTTCTTGCTAGCTTTTTTACTACTTTTCTTGCTGATAAAACTGAGCTAGATCTTTGATTTCGTTCTCACTCAGCTGCTGAGCAATCAAACGCATACGACTGTATATATCGTTATGACGTTGACCGGTTTTATATTCCAACAGTGTTTTTTCCAAATAATCAGCACGTTGCCCTGCAAGAGCGGGAATATCCATTTTTTCACCCTGACCATTAGCGCCATGGCATACAAAACAGGGCGGCAATATGCGTTTGCCATCACCTTCTTCAACCATCTTTTCGGCTTTAGCTAACTGCTTGCCCCCTTCCCCGACGGCTGGTTTCAAGATACTAAACCACACCGCCAAATCGGCCGAATCTTGCTCGGAAAGCCCTTTTGCTGTCGCAGTCATAATCGGGTGACTACGATGGTCTTGGGCATAATCACGTAACTCTTTATAAGTGTAAGTCGCTAATTGTCCGGCCAAAGATGGCGTTTCCGGCATCTGGCTGATACCTTGTTCACCATGACAACCAGCACACTGCTGCGCCAGTTCTTTACCTTTGTCGGCATTGCCATGTTTGACAAAGTTAAGCGTTTCAGGTGTCCAGGCAATGCTGGATGGCGAACCGGCAAACACAACCGTTGGGACTACAAGCGCTAGGAAAAATATGAAAGTTTTCATGATTAATATCCCCACACACTTGAACCAAAGGTTTTCATAAAAAAGAATTGCAAGATCGGATAGCCAAAGCTAATTGCCATTAATATTGCGATGACTTTATTCCAAAGCTTCAAATCATTGAGATATTCCGGCAGCACGCCAACTGCATGAATAGGCTCGGCATATTCGATCTCGGCGGTGAATTCGCCGACAAGTGGCGTTAACTGGGTTTTAGCCAAGTTGTAAATAAACAAACAAGCTGAGCCCAGCAAAATCAGGCCACCCAATATCATCATCAGCTCGTATGGCTTCCACGACAAGGTCAACAGATTATTGTAAACAACCGTGGAAATTCGCCGCGGCTGGCCTAACAATCCCAATACATGCCACGGTGTTGTCAATACACTCATACCGATAAACCAAGTCCACAACTGCACCAGGGCCATCGAATTCGAAAACAACGGTTTACCAACCAAGATTGGCCATAAGTAATAAGCAACTGCAAGATACATAATGACAGTGGTACCGGCAAAGATCAGATGGAAATGACCCGGTACCCATGCGGTGTTATGAATCATCGCATTCATTGCATAACTGGCATTAACAATGCCGCCAAAGCCGCCGAAAATCAGCATCAGCAATGCCAAAATAACCGCTAATACCATCGGATTGGTCCAAGGCAAAGTACCTATCCAACCGAATAAACCTTTGCCGCCGCGCAGTCTGCCGGCAATTTCTAATGAAGCTATTACGGTAAACCCGGTCACTAAGGTCGGTAAGGCCACCACGAAAGTGCCAACGCCGTGCAACAATTTCCATCCTTTAGCTTGTTCCGGATCCATGTATAAATGATGAAAGCCAATCGGCAGTGCGAACACCACCAACACGACAAATGCCAGTCTGGCCATTTCGTCACTGAATAAAAAGCCACCGGCTTGTTTAGGCACGAATACATAAAATGCGGTGTAAGTCGGTATTAACCAAAAGTACACAATCGGATGCAAAGTCCAGGCAAATAAGGTTTTAGCCAAGCCAGGATCAATGGTATCAATCCATCCCAATGAAAAAGGAATCAATTGAAACAGTACTTCTAATGCCACACCGGCACTGGCCCAAAGCCACAATAAGGCATTGGCTGCGGTAGCAAACATCGCTAACGGCACATTTTGACCAGGATTGGCTTTTTTCCATTGGCTGAACATTACCAGCATGATCGCGCACCACACCCAGGAGCCCACCACCAATAAAGTTGCACCTATGTAGAAAGCGGCATGCGCCACGATTGGCGGATAAAAAGTGTACAACACGGAGGCTTTACCACTCAGTAATGGCACGGCCGCCAACACCACGCCAAACAAGGCCAGCCAGAAGCCGCCCCATGCCAGCGGTTTATTCCACACCGGTTGTTTTAGGCTGGTGCTGGCAATGTAATAGCCAAAACCCATGATAAAAAAGGTGGTCAATACAAACGCCATCAACACGCCATGGGTACTGACAGAAGCAAAATAGACAGTGGGCGATTCCAATGATGGAAATAAGCCGCTACGTTCCAAGACCTGATATTCACCCATAAAACAGGCCACGATGAAGGCCGCAAATGCTACCCACAGATGACTTAACGCGAGTTTTTTTTCTGCTGCATTATTCATTAACTGATCCTCCCTTAGCCGCTGGCACTGGTGTATTTTGTTTGGACGTCCAGTGTTCTTTTTCTATAACGGAAATATTGCTCCACATATGGTTATGGCCCATTCCGCAATACTCGTTACACAACAAGGGATACTCGCCGGGTTTTGGAAAAGTAGTGGTAATTTCAGCGACATACCCGGGCACGATCATCGTGCTCATATTAGTCATAGGAATATGCACGCCATGTAAAACATCCATGCTGACCCAACGAAATGTGATGGGAGTTTCGGCAGGCACATCAATGTGTTTTGGGAAAAACGAATAGCGTCCGGCGACCATGCGAACAACGACGTTGCCCTTCTCATCGGTTTGCACGCCAAGATTTTCTTCGGCAAATTCTTTGCTTAAATGCAGGCTGGCCGAGTCGATGGTTTCCACCTTACTGGGTGGATTAACGCCGTGAAAGAAAGCGTCGATGACGATAATCCCCACCAGCGAGGTGATGATGATTATTGATATGGCAATCCATTTTCGCTCCAGATGATCGATATGGACAGCATTAAGCTGAGTGAAAAAATCTCGACAAAATTGCTTACATTTGGCTTGAATGGGTTCTGTTTGCATAAATCCCCCTAGCCGCGCGGCAAAAATACGCCGTAATACAAAAACAGCCAGGCAAAAACCATGCCCCCCACCACTGTCGCCATTAACGCAAAGGTTCCCACCGGGGAACTTTCGAGAATGCTTTTACGTTCTTCTTCGGTTATTTGTTCCATATCCTACCCCTTCATTTTTATTATTTATCGCCAGCAAAAAATTATTCTTTTTATTACTGCAACAAGCAAAACGCCACCCTTGCTGTAAAAAACTCTACTGAACTTAATAGCTACGCCCTCCGCTTGTGTAATTCACTTGCAAAGTTTGTGGCATTAGCATTATGCGCTTATGAAGGCATGTAATCCATTGATTACATAGTTTGCGTTGCTTTGACTAAGAAAAATAAGATGTGTTGGATACTTAAATACAATGATGAATTCAAGGTTTTGAGTATGTAATTTGGAAACGTATAGCCTTGTTCGCTGTTATGTTATGAAGCTGGCGCCAACTTTTATAGTGGAAAAATCAAGCGGCCTTTAGTTTCGACAGGATTGATATAGAAGACAGAGTTTGAGCGGCTTATTCAGCCATAGATATTGAAGTAAAAGCAAAGTAGTGCGACCAGTCAGACAAATTTTAATTTGCCGACAAACGTTTAAATTCGACTACCAGTTTATCGACCCGTTGCTGCCAAGCGTTGGCTTTAGCGTATTTGAGAATTTCGGTTTTATCCCAGGTTTTTTCTAACGCTGCTGATAGTGCTTCCTGTAAAGCCTGAGGATCACCAAATGTAACTATCGCCCCCAGTGCTTCATCATTAACCACTTCAGCATTGCCGCCGACATCGGTAGTAATCACCGGCAAGCCACAAGCCATCGCTTCTAAAAATACATTGGCCCAACCTTCATTAGCTGTTGCCAACACAAATACATCCGCTGCCGACAACGGCGTTTTAAGTTGGTCTGATGGCAGTGAACCAAGAAAACGAACATGCTCTACCAAGTCCAAGTCTTTAACTTGCTGCCGCAACCGCTCGCTGATATTACCCTCTGGGCTAGGGCCACCGACAATTAAATAGATGAGATTCGGGTACTGTTTAACCAGCGCAGGCAGCACATCAAGCACTCGATGAAAACCTTTTCTGTCGACCAATCCACCTACCGAAATTAGGACTTTAGCGTCTTCAGGCAACTCCAACTGTTGCCGGGCTTCTTGTTTATCGACAGGATGAAATTTTTTAGTATCAACGCCATTACCTATACGTTGAATTTTTTCAGCATCAGCACCCAACTCAACCACATGGCGCATTAAGGATTCTGAAACCGAGAAAACTTGAGTAGCATTCTGTAGTGCTTGTAATAAGCGCGTTCTAATTTGAGGCCGCGTTGACTGTGGGACTTCGGTGCCTCTAAGCGTTATGGTCACAGGTACGGCAAACCATTTCCCTAATAAAGTCGCGGCATAACCATCGGGATAAGCAAAATGCGCGTCAATGATATTGAATTGGAATTGCTTGCGCAGCCGGTACAAGGTTAAAAAACTGCCGAGGGCCATAAATAGACCATCCCAGGATTTCAGTAAACCTGGAATGGATAAAAACCGCGGGTAATAAACGTCAATGCCTTGCTGCCGCTCGAATGTCGCTGGTTGCGGACGGAACTCAGGTTTACATAGTCTTATCAATCCTTGAAGCGGAAACCAAGGCACTGGCGAAACCACAACCAACGGCAACTGTTCTGCGACTTTCGACATACGCTCGCGTATAAAAACACCAGCATTAGGCCGAATCTGGCTCGGGTAAAGAGAGCTGAAAACAACTATTTTTGGTTCAGTGTTGAGCATTAAAGCTACAGCCCCTCATTCCGTAAAAACGCCTCGAACATCAATAATGACCAGATCGCTGCACTGTGATCGCGCAGCCCGTTTTGATGTTGATTAACCATCTGCTCTAAAAATGACTGATTAAATAAGCCGGACTGCTTCATGGTTTCACCCAGTAGCGCATTGCGCACTTTGTCTTTTAAAGGGCCTTTAAACCAGGCATTCAAAGGTACCGAAAAACCCATTTTCGGACGATATAAAATATCGTTGGGTAGGTAGTTTTCCAGCGCCTTTTTGAAAATGTATTTACCTTCGCGGCCTTTTAATTTCATGTCCGGTTGCAAAGTCGCCATCCATTCCACCAGCTTGTGATCCAGTAACGGCACCCTGACCTCCAAGGCATGCGCCATACTGGCCCTATCAACCTTGGTTAAAATATCACCGGGAAGATAGGTTTTTATATCCAGGTATTGAACCAGCGATAACGGATTATCGGTGGGGGCTTGTTCAGCGTATTTTCTGAATACCTCGACAGCTTTATAGCCCTGTAATTCCTGTTTGAATGAATCGCTGAACAGGTTGTTGCGTAGCTCATTCGACAATACTGAGACGCTGTGGAAGTAGCCTTCTAATGAATCACGGGCAATCGATTCAAAGGTGGATTTGGCGCGAAAAATTTTCGGTGCCCAATCGGCTTTCGGATAAACCTGTCCCAATAAACCGAATACTGGCTTGCGGATGCTGTCAGGCAACCAAGAGCGCATTTGTTCTTCGTAGGTATGCCAGCGATAACGACGGTAACCTGCCAAATTTTCGTCACCGCCATCGCCAGACAGTACAACGGTCACTTGTTTTTTAGCCAGTTCACACACCCGATACGTAGGCAGCGCTGAGCTATCGGCATAAGGCTCATCATAAAGCCCCGCCAGCTTGTCAATGAGGCTGAAATCATCAGGATCCACTTGTTCAACACGATGCGCGGTGTGATAACGATCGGCGACCTGCGCGGCAAATTTTGCTTCGTTAAAAGCTGGGTCGCCAAAAGATATGGAGCAAGTATTAACCGGATCAGGCGATAAGCCAGACATTAGCGCAACCACCGCACTGGAATCGACGCCGCCGGATAAAAATGCGCCTAACGGCACATCGGCCACCATGCGGATTTTTACCGCCTCGCGCAGACGCTCAATCAGTTCATCGGCTACGGCGCGTTCATCTTGCTGTGGTTTTGGAGAAAATTGTACATCCCAGTATTGCCTGGGCTGATAACTTTTAGCGCCATGTTTAATGGTTAAACAATAGCCAGGTTCCAATTTATAAACATTTTTATAGATGGTCTTGGGATCGGGTATATAGCCAAAGCCAAAATAGTCTTCAATAGCCGTCGGATCTAAGTTCCGCGGTAACTCAGGGTGCTCTTTGAGGGACTTTAACTCGGAACCAAAAATAAATTGACCGTTGGCCAGCTCGGCGTAATAAAGCGGTTTAACACCCAGTCTGTCGCGAGCAAGGAATAAAGTTTGCTGATCACGATCCCAGACAGCAAAAGCAAACATACCACGTAATTTATCAACACAACCCTCACCCCAGGCCTGCCAACCGTACAAAATAACTTCGGTATCGCAATGGGTTTCGAATCGATAACCTAAAGCTTCCAACTCCTTTCTTAACTCTAGGAAGTTGTAAATCTCGCCGTTGAACGTTAATACAGCATTTTTATCCCGACTAATCATCGGCTGTTGACCGCTGGACAAATCGATAATTGATAGCCGCCGATGTCCGAAACCTAAGCCTGGTTCTACATACAGCCCACCTTCATCGGGGCCACGGTGAAACTGGGTTTCATTCATCCGCGAGAGTAAGTCCCGATTGATTTCTCGTTTTTCTTTGAGATCAAAAATGCCGACGATTCCACACATGGTTTTATTCCAAAGTTATTAAGATAGGTTTGCCGCTCATGGCGGCTTTATTGCAACAATGCTAGAAGCTGGCTTAGATTCTGTTCCCAGCTAAATTTAAGCTGTACAAAATTACGATTGGTTAATGATACTGATGCCTGGGGATTTAGCTTTAACCATTCAACTATTTGATTTGCCATTGCGTCTGCGGCATCGTTAATTGAAACATCAATCGGTTCTTCGCCAACAATGCCTTCCATCGCCGCTGATGTGGCGGCTACATATTTACCCATTGCCATGGCTTCCAACACTTTATTTTGAATGCCGCGGGCAATTCTTAAAGGAGCAACAACTAATTTGGCATGGGCGATATAAGGTCTGACATCGTCTACAGCTCCGGTTACAACAATATTATTCAGTTTGGCGAGAGCCTGAACTTCTTTACTGGGTCTGGAGCCAACGATATAAAATTTTGCCGTTGGGTAATTATTAAGAATGCTTGGGAAAACTTCAGTAGCAAACCAGACTACAGCATCGATATTTGCCCAGTAATCCATCGCACCGGTGAATACAAGCGCTGCTTCGTCAGTATGGAAGGGTGAAGCTAACTCATGTTCAGGAGAAAAATAATCGGTATCAACGCCATTGTTGATATGGGTTATTTTGGGATCGGATTCAGGAGCCAGTTGCTTAAATAACAGAGCTTCTTGTTCGGAAACAAAAAGACTGGATTTGGCTTTGGCGGCTATTACACGTTCATATTTCAACAAATATTCAGATTCACGCTGATAAATCCATTTTGCCAGGCCTGACTTTTTGTCCGCGTATTGCCGCCACTTATCAGAATCAACGTCGACAAAATCGACACTCATCTCGACATCGTGACTGTCATTGATAAATTGCGCCATCACCGAAGAAAATATCAGTACTTTTTTAATCTGATATTGGTTAATGCTCTGGTCAACCCAAGTCTGCATGGATTGATTGTTGTAGTAAGGAAGACTTAGTGCCTGCCCACTCAATAAACCGCTCAGGCTTTTTATTTTGGCCTGCCACGGCGTCAACTCCACACAATGAGTTTTCACGCAAATAGCATTAACTTTATCAATGTGCTGCCAATCAGCAGGATCATCAATATAAGTACCTAAATGGACTTGATAATGTTTCGCTAGCCGTTTTAGCAAATGATACGAGCGTATCTTGTCGCCTTTATTAGGGGGATACGGAATTCTGTGAACAAGAAAAAGCAGGTTTTCCATATGAGCCTGGGGCTGTTAGTTACTTGAGACTAGCCCATACGCTGGACTTAGATAGAGTTTAGCCTAAGTCTTTAGATAAAATTGGGCCCAATAATTGACTCGCAAACAGCGGCAATCGTTTCCAAGCTGCTATAAATAATTGATATTTTGGATTAAGCGGATTGATGTCGGGCAAAGAATCGGACTTAACCAAATGAAATTCGTAAAAAAGCGGCTCCGGATTAAAGCCCCAATTCTTCTTGAAACTATAAGAACCTGTTCCTATTTTACTGCGGCCATAATCAAATATTTTCACACCTTTTTCCGTAGCTCGGCGCATTACTTCCCAGTACATAAAATCGTTACCTTTAACGTCGCGCGCCAAACTAGTGCCGCCACCGTAATAAGGCAACACTTCATCTCTAAAGTAGAAGTTCATCACACTGGCGATAATTTGCCCATCGCGCTCAACTGTTAATATTTCGCATTGCTCAGCGAACAAATCTTTGAGTGTCTGAAAGTATTTTTTTGAAAACACCGGTGTGCCTAGGTTTCTAACACTCTCGGAATAGGCCAGATGAAGTCTATCGACATTATCATCGATGACGCTGACAAGGCCGGCGTCAATGCCTTTCCTAACCATAGCCCGTTGTTTGCGGGGAATGGCAAGGAGATTTTTTTCCACATCCGGGTCGAGTTCTTTCCTAAACGTGACGTAGAGATCTTTGAAAGGTCGATCAGGCGACTTGCGCTCTCTGTTGCGAACTTCCATACAGTCGACACCCAACTCTTTAGCTAGTTGACAAGCGTATGTGTCTAACTCTGAATAAATTTTCTCATCATCGGCGACAATACCGCCATAAACGCAAAAAGCGTTCGAAACCAGCGTATTACCAAACAGCAGACTATTGATATGCACTAAAGGGAAAATCCCGATGACCTTTCCTGCTTGCTCGGCATAGAGATAATAGGTTTTATGACCGAAAGATTTTTCGATAACTTCTTTCCAACCGGCTTGGTGGAAAAAAGTCGCTTCGGGTTTGGTACTAACGTAGTCATCCCAGCGCTGATAATCGGCAGCGTCCAGTGTTTTAATCATGTTTATTTAACCTGCTTGGTTCGTTGACTGGAACTGCGGAGTTATTTCAAAAAAACATTTTCCATAGTGTCCCAATTAAAATCAGTTAGTAACTGATTGATTCTGCTTTCCATTTTATGGAGATTAAGATAGTGACGGGTCTTGGTTTTCAAGCTCAAGCCTTGCTGGCGTGGTTGCTCAGGATCGATTTCCCAAGGATGGAAATAAAAAATACCCGATTGTTGTTCTTTGTTATTGACGTATCTGAATGCCCATTTTGAAAACGCATAAGGATAGAACCTGAAAAAACCGCCGCCGCCGCAAGGTATGTTTTTATCGCCAAACCTAACTGTTGTTATCGGGATTTCCTTGAAAGAATTATTCGCTATAGGTTCAAAAATAAATCTTGGTGCCTCCGGCATACCATATAAATCATGCTTAACTGGATAAATACTTGAGCTATATTGGAAACCCAACTCTTGTAAGACATCTAAGGCCCATAAGTTTTTTGCTCCAATGGAGTAACTGGCTGCTCGATACCCTTTAACTTCGCTTCCACTGAGCCCTTCTAAAATATTTTTTGTTTTGCTGACGTCGCTACGAAATTGCTCAGGTGTTTGCTCCGTCACACGGATATGTTCATAACCATGACAAGCTAACTCATGTCCATCATTAACAATACGCTGGATCAGCTGTGGGTAACGCTCAGCCACCCAACCTAAGGTAAAAAAAGTCGCTTTTACACCTCTGTATTCAAAAAGATCCAGTATCCTTAGTGTATTTTCCACCACACGATGAGGAAGATTGTCCCACTCTTTTTTATCTATATAAGGCTCGAATGCAGATACTTGAAAGTAGTCTTCAACATCGACGGTAAGGGCGTTTATAAGCCCCCGATCTGACTTAGAAATGGAATTAGTCATGCAGGCAATTTAAAAATAAAGGGACTTAATGTCTTCAACAATGCGTTCGGCAGCTTTACCATCCCAATATTCAGGAATCCGACCAGACTTACCTCCTGTGATCAGAATATCATCAACGCATGCTTGTATTTTATTGCCGTCAGATCCGACTATTGTGTTGGTACCCTGTTCAACAGTAATCGGTCGCTCAGTATTCTCACGTAACGTCACGCAAGGAACACCTAAAGCAGTGGTTTCTTCCTGAAGCCCGCCGGAATCCGTAAGGACCATTTTTGCCGACTTCATCAACCCTAGGATTTGCAAATATCCAACTGGCGGCAGACAAATAATATTGCCTGAAGCTATAAGCGTTGATAGGCCCGTTTGCTCAATGCGACTAAGTGTTCTTGGATGCACCGGAAAAATCACCGGTAACTTCTCACTAATATCAACAATGACTTGTAATAATCTTGTCAGCGTTTCTGGATCATCAACGTTAGAAGGTCTGTGCATGGTCAACAATGCGTATCCACCTTCTTTAATTGCATCGGAAGTACAATAGTCTTTTAATGTCTCAGCAAAAGGACTAGCCAGTTGTAAGTTAGCCAACAAGGTATCAATCATCACATTGCCTGCGAAATGGATACGCTTACTATCTATACCTTCTTTATTCAAATTAGCTTCGGCGCTGCGCTCAGTCGTAAACAAGCTATCAGAAATCTGATCGGTTAAGATCCGATTAATTTCTTCCGGCATAGATCTATCACCACTGCGAAGACCTGCTTCAACATGAATAACAGGAATTTGCTTTTTAACTGCCACCAAGCTACAAGCAATAGTTGAGTTGACATCACCAACTACTAAAACCGCACAAGGATTGACAGCATCCAGGACCGGTTCAAAACGCAACATAATATTGGCTGTCTGGTCACTATGGGATCCAGATCCGACGCCCAAATCAACATCAGGCTCAGGGATACCAAGTTGCTCAAAAAACGAAGCCTTCATTGCCTGATCATAATGTTGGCCGGTATGTACCAAATAGACTGAAACAGTTTCCTTTAGGTAATTCAGCTGCTTGATAATAGGTGCCATTTTCATAAAATTAGGCCTCGCACCCACCACACATACCAGGGTCTTCTTACTCATTCAGCGGTCCTATTCTTGTCCAGGAGCATTATCGTATACATTATCCAGATCTAGTTGGATCAAAATAGCTTTACGTAACAATGTTCGTTCCTTGTTGAGTGTATTCTGCAAAGAAGAAACCACTTTTTCTAATGCCTGAATTCGTTCGATTAGTGTGCCATCAGCGTTAATTGTCGGAGATGTTGACGCAGAAACTAGATCATGAAATTCATCTGTTACAACTGATGACTCCTCTTCGATTTCTGCTATCACTTTATTGACAGCGGCCAAGCCGATAACGGCTAACTCTTCAAGATAACCAAATAGTAACACCCTATCGCATAAGGTATTTATTCTGCGCGGAATTCCTTGGGTATAAGAGCAAATTACCGCAAATATATCATCTTCGAATTCAGGGGTTTTATTCCAACCTGCTTTTTCCAATCGAAATAAAATATAGCTTTTTGTTTCTTCTTCACTTAAAGGCTTTAACTGATAAGTTGCAACAATACGCTGCCGCAATTGTTCTAATTCGGGCAGAAACAACGTTTCACCCAATTCAGGCTGTCCTATTAAGAAAATTTGAAACAGCGCCTTGCCGGATAATTCAAAGTTGGTCAACATACGCAACTCTTCCAATGAATCCTTGGGTAGGTTTTGCGCTTCATCGACAATCATCAACACTCTTTTTCCGTCCCTGGCTTGCTGAATGAAGAATCGTTGAATCCTAGTCAACAACGTTGATTTGTCTTCACCATCATAAGGTAAGCCAAAAGTAGCTGAAATAATTTTCAACAAATCATCTGCCCCGACCTGGGATGAAACCATTATACCTATGGCAATATTGTCATTATCTAAACTTTTAACTAGCTCTTTGACTAGCATAGTTTTACCTGTACCAGGCTTACCAGTCACAACAACAAAACCTTCACCCTGCGTTAAGCCATAACGCATATATGCTAATGCTCTCCTATGTACCGCACTGTTAAAAAAGAATTCAGTATCAGCGGATAATTGAAAAGGCTTTTTATTTAAATTATAAAAACCATCGTACATAATTAAAATCTCATAAATAAACTAGCTGTGGCACGATTTTCTTGATAGTTATTAGTATCTATATCAGAACTTTGGTCTGAATGCCTAATTTCTAATCTACCGTTCATTTGAGGGGTAATAGTACGAGTTAGACCAACAGAAATATCGTAATATTGATCCTTATTATTAGTATCTCCATATTCAGTTTGTTGCCACTGTGGCCTCAAGTATGCGCTGGTTTGACTAGCAAACTTCCAATTCCATGTTGCATTTAAGCCAGTTGCTTTTTGTTTGCTTCCACTAATTTGATATACGCTATCCCGACTATATGCATTGGTAGATACAGTACTTTTACCAGTCATATATGATACTGAAGCATTCCATATTTTTTGAACAATTACTTCGTCAGATAAAAAACCATTATTAATAGATCTTGGCGTTTGTTGCGTAATAATTGGACTAGTAGCTTGAGTATTAGTCAGATTATTCTGATCTTGCAAAAGAATTTGTTGAGATGTGGTGGTAAGATTGTTATGAGTTATTGACCAGTTCGACTGCCTTGTTTGGTAAGTCAACGCTGTTTCCCAGGTTGTACCTACTTGACCTACTTGACCTACTTGACCTACTTGACTGGTTTGACTGGTTTGACTGGTTTGACTGGTATTTAAACCAACAGAATTGTCACGGTAAGTCGTAACCCAGTTCAAACGCTGCATGGGGGAAATTTTTACAGTAACATGGCTATTGTTACCCGCACCAACCTCAATACTATAGTGCTGACTTGGCGTCCATTGCCCTCCAACTGTATAAAAAGCGCCATTTCCCTGGTTATTGTTAATAGACTGAAAAGTATTATTGCTATAACCGGCTTGGGCAAACACATTAAAATATTTATTAATATGAGTTCTTATTAGTCCTGATGAGTTTTGAAACTTTATATCATCTCCTTGGCTTCTAATGCTGTCATAATTATTAAATGACAAATACCAATTAATTCTTTTGAAGTAATTGCCACTTGTTAATTGTACCACTTCACTCAAATTCGCAGAGTCCGAAATAGGTGCCGGTGAATTCGATACTGAGTTTTGATTAGCTGTTGCACCGCTTCCTACAGTAAATGTATCAAAGTTAGCTCGAAAATTACCATTGGCAAAATTACTAAAATGCGGTGTCCAATACGGAGACAAGCCAAAGGTTGAAACATTTGTACTATTACCTGCACCTGATATATTATCATTTGCCAAGCGATTATTATTTAAATTCTGTTGTGAAATTGAGCTTCGTGAATCTAAAAAAAGCCGATCTGGTATGAAAATACTGTGTGAATTATATTGAAGCTGATTGAATGTTTTTAAACCCGAATTACCACCAGAATTATATATATTTTGCATTCTATAATTAAGATTCAACATAGAGCGTGCTGATTGTCTAATAATAGAAACTCCCGGATTCAATTCTGTAACAAAAGCATTTTGCTTCTTATCAGAAGATAAATTGATGTTATCGGAATATGTTTCCTGGATAGTTGCAGTAGGGGTAACTGTTAAACTATACGGATAAGCTACATCATTAAATCCAATCAGATATATAAATGGTATGCCCCTCACCTGGAGAAAACGTAATATTGCGAACGGTTTAAGTTCACAAGTACCATCAGTGCGCATACTGCCCATATCCATAATAACCAGCATCCCCAGTGCTTTTAGCTTTATTTAAAACTGTAAAAACCACATCACAAGATGCCAATCGGCTAGCCGATTCCATTACCATGCTCTGAGGTGTGGTCTCGGCCTCAATGACCAGAACAACCTGCCCGACTAATTCAGCTAATACTTGCCCTTGGGTTGCTGCAAGAAGTGGTGGTGAATCAAAAATAACAATTCGATCAGGATATCTATTGCTTAATTGTTGGGCTAACAAAACCATTCTGTTACTTGCTAGCAATTCAGTAGAATGCTTATGTTGCTTACCTGCTGGAATAATTCTAAGCCCCGGCATGTTAGTTTTCAGAACAATATCGGAAAACTCAACATCCTGACCTTCCAAATATTCTATCAATCCAGGCGATGACTGAATTCCCAAAGTTTTAGAAACTGACGGTCGAGCGACATCTGCGTCTATCAAAAGTACTTTTTTATCTCGCTCATTTGCGATACTAAGTGCCAGATTAATAGCAGTAAATGTTTTACCTTCCCCAGGTACGCTACTTGTTATTAAGATTAAATTTGCGCGATCAATTCCTGAACTTGCTTCACCGAAGGCGTTATTAACTAAAGGCCTCTTGATATTCCTATACTCTTCAATAGCTTGAGTATTTGAATCGCCAGGAGTTACAAAGCCTAATTCAGCTAACTTAACCCAGTCAATTTCTGCCATCTTGCTTTCGTTAGGTGAGCTGGTGGTACTAGGCTTACTAACATCAATACAAGTCTCTTTTTCAACCCCAGTAACATTCAAAAGATTACGATCTTCATTCAGTACCTGGATTGGATTATTTGTGATCTGTCCTTGACCTTTTGCTTTGTTGAAAGCTTTTTCAATAATACTCATTACAATCTCTCCAGATTTCTATCAGTTAATACTCTTCAACAATATGGAAAGACCTGGAATTTTTATTTCAAAAATATCAATCATCATAAAACATGAATAAATTAAAACTAGCCCTGACCATGTGGCAGCATATATAGCCAAATATTTTCGATTTTTTTCTACTTTACCACTATTGAGTTTCATTGAAACAGTACCTAGCACAGGAAGACCTGTAACCTGTCTAAGCTGTAATGGCGTCATAATTGTTGGTCTAAGCAAATGAATTAAAAAAGATACGCACAATCCTAAGACGGTACCTCCAGCTAGTATTCCAGTATAAAACAAAGAGCGATTAGGTGATGAAGGTTTCAATGGAGTGTTGGGTGGATCTGCAATTTTAAATTTTAACGCCTCTGCCTGGTCACCGACCTTTTCAGTCATCCGTGCTTGCTCTCTACTAGCTAGTAAATTCTCATAATTACTTTTAATTGCACTGTA
>JAUYMX010000177.1 GCA_030699345.1 Methylococcaceae bacterium | reverse complement strand
ATGAAACGTAATACGTTTTGACGATTTTCTGCACTGGCACAAAGTCGACATTAGGAGCGGGCCTTGCCCGCGACATGGCGATAACAATGCTTGGTGTTGGTATATGTTGCTCGCGGGCAAGGCCCGCTCCTACAAAGCAACAAAACTGAGTCGCAGTAACGCCACCTTTGTATTACATGTCATCGAATTGTCCGCAAAACGTCATGGTTTCTTAACCGTTTCTCTATTTATCCCACCGTAGAATGTGATCCAGCTCGCAGAAGCTGAGGCTAAAATTTTTGGACGTCACTCGGCATAATTAACCCGGTCATTGGCAATTTTTCTGTGAGTCAGGTTGGGCCTTTCGTACTACCCCATTGCTCTTGAGTCAAAATCACCAGGAAAAACCATGACTGAACCACACTTCTATAAACGGCATCCACTGGCTTTAGCGGTGTTTGCTGCGCTTAACTTTGCTCCAATGGCCCATGCCATTAGCCCCAATGTCGTCATCAGCCAAGTTTATGGTGGCGGCGGCAATACTGGCGCGACGTATAAAAACGATTTCATTGAATTATTCAACCGGGGCAGTACACCCGTCAGCCTGAACGGGATGTCTGTGCAATATGCTTCAAGTGCGGGTTCTACTTGGCAGAAAACCAATCTGAGCAACGTTACCTTGGCGCCAGGTCAGTATTATCTCGTGCAAGAAGCCGTTGGTGCCGGCGGCACGACCAATCTGCCAACACCAGATGCGACCGGCACGATTGCCATGAGCGGCACTGCCGGTAAGGTGGCTTTGGTTAGTAATCAAACGGCACTGACGGGCAGTTGCCCAACCGCCAATGTGGTGGATTTAATTGGTTTCGGTGCGGCCGCTAATTGTTCTGAAACCAGTCCCGCACCTGCGCCATCAAATACTACCGCTGATTTACGTATTAACAGCGGCGCCACTGACACCGACAATAACAGTAGCGACTTTGCCACCGGCGCCCCGAATCCACGCAATCTCGGTTTAAATTCGAATTCATCGGTGAGTCTTTCAGTCAGTGCCAATGTCGGAACCGAAGCAGGCGCTTCAATCATAACGGTGACAGCGACGACATCCACACCGGTCGCCGACAACCAAACCGTCTCTCTGGCGGTTAGCGGCACAGGCATTACCGCGGGCGATTATGCTTTGAGTAATACAGTCATCACGATTCCAAGCGGCAGCAATACAGGTTCGGTTACCTTTACGGTGGTCGATGACACTGATGTGGAAGGCAACGAAATCGCGAGTGTGACAATCACTGGCACCTCAGCGGGCCTTTCTCTCGGCACTAGCACTGCGCAAAATATCACTATTACCGACAATGACGTCAGCGCTTGCGGCGATGCTGCAACCAAGATCTCGGCGGTGCAAGGCAGCGGCACGGCTACGTCACTCAGTGGCATCATCGACATTGAAGGGGTCGTCGTCGCTGATTATCAGGGTGCCAGTGCTAACTCACTGAGCGGCTTTTTTGTCCAGGAAGAAGATGCCGATGCTGACGGCAATCCTGCGACTTCAGAAGGTATTTTTGTGTTCGAGGGCGCCGCGCCACTCGCCAGCGTTAACGTAGGCGATAAAGTGCGTGTTACAGGAGCGCCGGGCGAGTCTTTCGGGTCAACGCAATTAAGCGCTTCCAATGTTCAAGTGTGTGCCGGCAGTCAAGTGATTCCGACCGCTGCGACATTGACATTACCTGTGCCGAACGTACCCAATGGCAATTTGGCTAACGCCACCACAGCTATTAACAACTATTACGAGCCCTTTGAAGGTAT
>JAUYMX010000163.1 GCA_030699345.1 Methylococcaceae bacterium | reverse complement strand
AATGAAACTGGTGACCTTCACCCACAATAACGAAACCCGCGTTGGTGCGGTTATTGGCAATCATGTCGTTGACAGCAAGGACAACGGGTTAATTCCAACCAATATGATTGCATTTTTAAGCGCAGGCACAGCGGCTTTGGTCGCCATGCAACAGCAAATAGATAGCGGTGATCATCGCATTGCCTTGCAGGATGTCAAACTACAGGCACCAGTACCACGTCCCGGAAAATTCTTAGGCGTTGGCTTAAATTACGCCGACCATATCGACGAAACCGGTCTTGAAAAACCGGAGTACCCGACTTTTTTTACCAAACAAAGCAGTTGCGTGATTGGCGATGGCGAAGCCATTCACCTGCCTAAAGTATCAGATAAATTGGATTATGAAGGCGAATTGGCGTTCGTGATTGGCAAACGCTGCAAGCATGTGACCGTCGAGCAGGCACATGAAGTAATCGCGGGCTTTACGATTGTTAACGATGTCACCGTGCGTGACTGGCAATTCCGCACGCCGACCTGGACTATAGGCAAATCTTTCGACACGCATGGCCCGATGGGACCGTGGTTGGTGACATCTGATGAAATCAGCGATCCGCATAATTTGGATTTAAAAACCTGGATTGATGATGAAAAACGTCAAGATTCAAATACCCGGCACATGATCTTTAATTGCTATGAGCTGATTGCTTATTTATCGCAAGCCATGACACTGGAACCCGGCGATGTAATAAGCACGGGCACACCCAGCGGAGTCGGGGTAAAAATGAAACCGCGCGGTTATCTGAAATCAGGACAAACGGTGCGCATTGAAATTGAAGGTATTGGTACGCTCAGCAACCCGGTCATTGACGAGCCGCAAATCTAGCTATTTTCTTCACCGCTCTTACGGATGGTAAAAAAACTTAAGGATCCTAAGCGTTTTTTTACCACCGCCCGTTTCGGCAACGGAAAAATAACCGTTACTTTCAATCCGCCGAATTCAGATTCACCCAGTGTTAACTCAGCGCCATGAATTCCAACGATACGCTCGACAATAGAAAAACCAAGCCCCGTGCCCTGAGCCTTATTGGCGGTTTCCACGCAGCGGTGAAAGCGCTTTAAAGACTGCTCATATTGCTCCGGCGGAATGCCTGGGCCTGAATCTTCCACACAAAACCCTACCTGTTCGTTATTGCCGGTCACGCTTACTTTAATGGTGCCATACGCCGGTGTGTATTTAATGGCATTGTCGATGATATTTCTAATCAAGATGTTGATCAGCAGAGTGTTCGCGATAATCGGCGCCACATTGTCTTCTTCAAATTCGATAAGAATGCGCTTTTTATGCGCTTCAGGATCCAACTCGGTAATCACCTGCACTACTTCACTACTCAGCAAGGTAACGTCTTTGGCTAAAAACTCGGTATTGGAATCAATGCGCGAAAACGTCAGTAACTGCTGCACCATGTAGCTCATGCGTTTGACCGCTTGCTCGATTCTTTTTAGCGCCTGATTTCGCACCACTTCATCTTGAGTACGCATCGCCACCTGGGCTTGCGTTAATAACCCTGCTAACGGCGTTCTTAACTCATGGGAAGCATCTGCAGTAAAACGGCGCTCATCTTCAAAGGCCTGTTCCAATTGGGCAAACAAATTATTGATTTCATTAACCACCGGAACAATTTCTTTTGGCAGCTTTTTGCTGGATAACGGCTTCAGGTAACTGGCTTCACGCTTGGATAATGATCTTTCCAATCTATTAAGCGGCTTAAGTGCCTGTCCGACAATCAACCAAATCACCACTCCCAAGAACGGCAAGCCAATTAAAAATTGTTTAATCAATTGGGTCGAAATTTCATCCGTTAATTCGCCGCGGATTTGCTCCTGCTGGCCGACATGAATCACATACTCGTCATTGGAACTGGAGATGCTGTAGACATGCCACAGGGTATGATCAATGTTGGTTTCGCTAAAGCCATGATCGATAGAAGCAAATGCAAACGTCGGCGCACTATCAGAGCGCAGCAATAGACCGTCCGTTTTTGACCACAACTGAAAAGCTATTTTTCGTTCGTATTTGTGCCCCAGGCTGTTGGCATCAAGTAAACCTTCAAACGCATCGCGCCACAGTTCTTCATCGATATTAGTTTTGCTTAAACCCGACACTGGAATAGAGGGCTCCGATTCTGCGCGTTGTAATAATTCGGCCTCTTTAGCCCATTGCTGAAAAGCTCCTTTGCGTTGGCTTTTTCGGCCCAAAGAATAACTGCGCAGCAAATCGTCAGTCTGTGCTTGTGCCCAATGCTTGGATAACGCGCCCTCGCGTACCAGGCTTTCTACCAAGGCATGCAGTACTTTTGCCGATTGCGCCAGCTCAGCATCAAACAGCCCAGCCACTTCATCGCGGATGCCTTTGTAGCTGATATAAGCGGCAATCCCCCAAATCAACATGGAAGCTGATAGCAAACTAACCAGCAATAGTTGCCGTAAAGAATAATTCATTGCTCGTCTTCGCTATCGATGATGTAACCCACGCCTCTGACCGTGCGAATAATGGCCGGGTCGAGTTTTTTTCTTAAATGATGAATATGCACCTCGACAGTATTACTCTCGACATCGGAATCCCACGAATACAAGCTTTCTTCCAATCGAGCGCGAGAGATCACCTTGCCGATATTGCTCATTAAAAAACTGAGGATTTCGAACTCTTTTTGCGACAACTCCACCTTTTCATCATTCCAAGTAACTTGATGCGAGGCTGGATCAAGCACAATGCCTTTGTACTCCAGTGTTGGCGCGCTTCTGCCTTCATTTCTTCTGGCCAGCGCTCTTAATCGGGCACACACTTCGCTAAGATCAAACG
>JAUYMX010000326.1 GCA_030699345.1 Methylococcaceae bacterium | reverse complement strand
AGCGCTTGTGTTTGTGATTATCGGCGCCAAGAAAAAATTGGTTGCTGAAGGGGATGTCGAAATCCTGATAAATCATGAAAAGAAAATCCATGTACCTGTAGGTTCAAAGCTATTAACTGCACTAGCAGACAATGGTTTATTTGTGTCATCAGCTTGCGGTGGCGGCGGTACCTGTGCTCAATGTAAGGTTAAGGTACATTCAGGTGGTGGTGAAATCCTCCCAACTGAACTGAGCCATATCACCAAACGTGAAGCAGCAGAAGGTGAGCGTCTTGCTTGCCAAGTCTCTGTTAAACATAACATGGACATCGAAGTTGAAGACTCTGTTTTTGGAGTAAAGAAATGGGAATGTACTGTTAAATCCAATAACAACGTTGCCACCTTCATTAAAGAGTTGGTTCTCGATTTGCCAGCTGGTGAAGAAATTCATTACCGTGCGGGCGGCTACATTCAAATCGAATGTCCTCCGCATGTTGTCAAATACAGCGACTTTGCGATTGAAGAAAGATTCCACGAAGATTGGGACAAATACAACTTGTGGCGTTATGTCTCTGATGTGAAAGAACCTGCTTTGCGTGCTTATTCAATGGCAAGCTATCCAGAAGAAAAAGAAATCATGCTTAACGTGCGTATTGCGACACCACCTCCTGGTGCTCCCGAAAGCGTTCCACCAGGCATTATGTCGTCTTTTATATTTGGCTTAAAACCAGGTGATAAATGTATCGTTTCTGGTCCTTATGGCGAATTTTATGCCAAAGATACCGATGCAGAAATGGTCTTCGTCGGCGGTGGTGCAGGTATGGCGCCTATGCGTTCACATATCTTCGATCTACTCCGCAGACTAAAATCTAAACGTAAGATCACCTTCTGGTACGGAGCTCGTAGTAAGCGCGAAATGTTTTATGTCGAAGATTTCGATATGCTTGCAAGAGAAAATGACAACTTTGAGTGGCATGTTGCCTTGTCAGACCCATTACCTGAAGATAATTGGGAAGGTTATACCGGCTTTATTCATAATGTTCTTTATGAAGAGTTCATTAAAAAGCACCCTGCCCCTGAAGATTGTGAGTTTTACATGTGCGGACCTCCAATCATGAACACCTCAGTAATCAAAATGCTTTTGGATAATGGCGTTGAATCTGAAAACATTGCCCTTGATGACTTTGGCGGCTAATTACTTGCAATCTAAATGACTTTTTAGTCTTAAAAGTTTGGCAAGTAAAAAATAAGCGGGGAGCAAATCGATTTTGCTCCCCGTTTTTTTTATGTTCAAATTCCCACAATATTCACTATGCAATATCAAAATTTGATAATCCACCCTAGCCACAACCAGATTAGAGTTTGTGTGCGTTATTGTTATTAAATTGATATAGTGATAAATATCACAGCCATTTTATTCAAGGGAGTCCCAATGACTTATTTTGTAGTGACGTTTATATTTATGTTAATAATTATCGCCATTATGGCAATAGGCGTAATATTCGGTAGAAAAGCCATCAAAGGATCTTGTGGTGGAGTAAACAACAGCAACTGTGTTTGTATAGAAAAATGCGATAAACGCAAAAAATTTGAAGCTGAAGGTTTAAATCATTAGTCGATATTCATAAATTATCCTCAACCGTAAATATGGAGTTGGTCATGCTAGCAAAAATTACTGTTGCAGATTACATGTCAAAAAATCTGGTTAAACTCAGCAAAGATACCAATGTCATTGACGCAATAAAAACTCTACTAGACCACAAAATCACCAGCGCTCCAGTGGTCGATCCGCACGGCAATTTACTAGGTGTATTTTCTGAAAAGGATGTAATGCGCGTGGTATTGGAAACCGTTTACAACCAGAGTCAAAGCGGAAAAGTTGCAGAATACATGTCAACAGAAATTAGCAGCATTAATGCCGATGACAGCATTGTCGATTTGGCAGAAAAATTCCAAAAATCCTCGATTCGAAGCTTTCCTGTCTTTAGTGATAACAAATTGGTTGGTATTGTCAGTCGCACAGATGTGTTGAGGGCATTGGCGTCAATCCACTGATAGCCAGATGAGATGTAGTGAGTGACAAACCATACCCTTTATTGGCACGACTATGAAACATGGGGCGCAGATCCTAAAATGGATAGACCGGCTCAATTTGCCGGCATTCGAACCGACCATGATTTTAATATCGTAGATGAACCTTTAATAATCTATTGCAAACCCAGCATTGATGTCCTGCCGCATCCAGATGCTTGCCTGATTACCGGCATTACGCCGCAAACTGCCGAACAAAAGGGCCTCTCTGAGTCACATTTTGTACAGCTTATTCATGATCAACTCGCCCAACCCAATACCTGTACTCTAGGCTACAACAGTATTCGCTTTGACGATGAAGTCACCCGGAATGCGTTGTATAGGAACTTCTATGATCCCTATGCTCGTGAATGGCAAAATGGCAATTCACGCTGGGATATTATCGACGTAGCCAGAGCCGCCAGAGCATTACGCCCATCAGGCATTCAATGGCCTGATGATGAAGACGGCAAACCCAGCTTCAGACTTGAGCGCCTAACCCAAGCCAATGGCATAGCGCATGAATCTGCACATGATGCATTATCCGACGTATATGCAACCATTGCCTGCGCCAAATTGATTAAAAATGCTCAACCAAAACTTTATCAATTTCTGTTTCAACACCGCGTAAAAGCCAAAGCGTTAGAGTTATTAAAACTGGGTAGTTTTAACCCAGTTGTACACATTTCAGGCAAGTATCCCGCGGCAAAAAATTGCTTAGCTATCGTTCTGCCTATTTGCAAACACCCTACCAATAGCAACGGTGTGATTGTTTACGACCTGTCTGTCGACCCTACCCCACTACTTTCTTTATCAGTACAAGAAATCCAACAACGTATTTTTACTGCCTCTGCTGATTTACCTGACGGTGTTGAAAGAATCCCGCTAAAAACCGTACACATTAATAAATGCCCGGTATTAGCACCAATTTCTGTCATTAAACCCGAAGATGCACAACGTCTTAACATCGACATAGACCTATGCAATAAAAGCATTGAACAAATCAAAGCAGCAAGCGGTCTAACTGAAAAGTTAGCAGCTGTTTTTAGTGATACCCATTTAGGATCTTCTGATTTAGACCCTGATCTTGCAATTTACAGTGGCGGTTTTTTTTCGGATACCGATAAGCAAAAAATGGCACAAATCAGAGTCATGTCCCCAGAACAATTAACTAATATCATTCATTTTCAAGACCCCCGCTTACCGGAAATGCTCTTTAGGTACCGAGCGCGTAATTTTCCAGAATCCCTCAGTTTTGAAGAACAGCAGCGTTGGAAGCAATTTTGTATTGCCCGATTAACAGGGAGTCAGTCAGGAGCAAGCCTTACCCTTGATAGTTACTTAGCCCGTTTAAAAGAATTACGTGCCGACCAAAATACCAACCTATCGATTATTGATGCCCTCGACAGTTACGCAATAGAAAAAATGCACCAATTAGGTATTTAGCAGGCGTTTTGTAACATCAAACAATGCAAAATATACGCTAAGATTTCACGCAATGATTGCAGCCCCAAGCCAGCAATTAATCAATACCCAAATAACTAACAACCAATATAAGGAACCCAATTCATGATCCCTGTTATTTTATCTGGCGGCTCAGGCACCCGACTTTGGCCTCTATCTCGCGGTCAATATCCCAAGCAATTTTTGCCATTAGTTTCTGAAAACACCATGTTGCAGGAAACCCTGCTCAGGTTATCAGGCCTTGAGCAATTACAACCGCCAATTGCCGTGTGTAATGAAGATCATCGATTTATGCTGGCAGAACAATTATGGGAAATACATACCAAACCTGCCGCGATTATTCTGGAACCCATCGGTAAAAACACCGCCCCCGCCGTGGCACTCGCGGCATTATCGGCACAATCCCCAGATGACATACTCTTGGTACTACCTGCTGACCACGTCATCAATAATCTTGAAGCCTTTCATACCGCTGTCAATCAAGCCCGAGATCTGGCTGAGCAAGGCTACCTAGTAACATTTGGCATTGTGCCCACAGAACCTGAAACCGGCTACGGTTACATTAAACGTGCTTCCTCACCACAAGGAGCCGCTTTTAATGTTGAAGCATTCGTTGAAAAACCAGATTTAGAAACTGCCAAACATTATCTGCAAACCGGCGACTATTTTTGGAACAGCGGTATGTTTGCTTTCAAAGCCGGTGTGTACTTAGCAGAATTAGAAAAATTTCACCCAACGATGCTGGCAATCTGCAAGCGGGCACTGTCTGCTGCAAAAATTGACTTGGATTTTGTGCGCTTAAACAAAGAAATTTTCTCTACCTGTCCGTCTGACTCCATTGACTATGCGGTCATGGAAAAAACCGACAAAGCCGTCGTCATCCCCCTTGATGCCGACTGGAATGACGTTGGCTCTTGGTCAGCCTTATGGGATGTCACCGACAAAGACGGTTCCGGCAATGCCATCAACGGTGATGTATTAACCGTTGACACTAAAAACTCAGACATTCCCGCTGGAAGCCGATTAGTCGCTGCCATTGGAGTACGAGACCTAGTCATTATTGAAACCGCCGACGCGGTCATGGTTGCCCCTAAAGACAGGGTGCAAGAAGTTAAAGACATCGTCGCACAACTTAAAAACCTGGGACGGAAAGAAGCCAATATTCAACGCAAAGCCTACCGACCTTGGGGACATTACGATTCAGTAGACAACGGCGAACGCCACCAAACCAAACGCATCGTAGTCAAACCCGGTGCACGGTTATCGCTGCAAAAACATCATCACCGTGCAGAACATTGGGTCGTGGTCAAAGGCACAGCGCTGGTCACTAAAGGCGAAGATAAACTACTGATTTCCGAAAATGAATCTATCTATATTCCGCTGGGTATCATCCATTGCCTGGAAAATCCCGGCGTAATCCCGCTGGAAATTGTCGAAGTGCAATCAGGCAGCTACTTAGGAGAAGATGACATCGTTCGTATTGATGACTCCTACGGACGCGTTTAGGAGGTAGCGCATGAGCATTATTCGCCAGGACGACTTTATCCAGAGCATTGCCGACTCGTTGCAATTTATTTCCTACTACCACCCGAAAGATTTCATCGATGCCCTGCACCAAGCTTATTTAAAGGAACAAAGCCCGGCCGCTAAAGATGCAATGGCGCAAATCTTGATCAATTCAAGACTCTGTGCGGAAGGCCGTAGACCGATTTGTCAGGATACCGGCATTGTCACCGTGTTCTTAAAAATCGGCATGGATGTGCAGTGGCAAAGTACCATGAGTGTCACTGACATGGTCAATGAAGGCGTCAGATGTGCTTATTTGCATCCCGATAATGTCCTGCGCGCTTCTATCCTCGCAGACCCGGCCGGTAAGCGCATCAACACCAAAGACAACACCCCGGCCGTGATTCACATGGAAGTTGTGCCCGGCAATAGCATTGATGTCGAAATTGCCGCCAAAGGCGGTGGCTCGGAAGCCAAAGCCAAATTCATCATGCTCAACCCATCCGATAGCATTACCGATTGGGTATTAAAAACCGTCCCTACTATGGGTGCGGGCTGGTGTCCGCCCGGCATATTAGGCATAGGCATTGGCGGCACTGCCGAAAAAGCCATGCTGCTGGCCAAGCAAGCCTGCATGGGCAGTATCGATATTCAAGAACTCATCGCTCGCGGCCCGACCAATGCGCTGGAAGAACTGCGCTTGGAATTATATGAAAAAGTCAACGCGCTAGGCATTGGCGCTCAAGGCCTGGGCGGATTAACCACCGTACTGGACATCAAAATCCTGGACTACCCCACCCATGCCGCCAACCTCCCTGTTGCGCTAATTCCTAATTGCGCAGCGACACGCCATGTTCATTTTGTATTAGATGGCAGCGGCCCGGCAGAATTTACGCCGCCAAAACTGGAAGATTGGCCGCAGATCAACTGGGATGCAGGCGCCACAGCACGCCGCGTCAATCTGGACACACTCACCCAACAAGACATAGCCAGCTGGAAACCTGGCGAAACCTTGTTATTGAACGGCACTCTGCTCACCGGCCGCGATGCCGCGCATAAACGCTTGGTAGATTTATTTAATCGCGGCGAAGCCTTACCGGACAGCGTCGACTTTACCAACAAATTTATCTACTACGTCGGCCCGGTTGATCCTGTACGAGATGAAGTAGTAGGCCCCGCAGGCCCCACCACCGCCACACGCATGGATAAATTCACCGAAACCATGCTCGATAAAACCGGCTTGCTGGGCATGATCGGCAAAGCCGAACGCGGCCCTACCGGCGTCGCCGCAATAAAAAAGCACCAAGCGGTCTATCTGATCGCCGTAGGCGGAGCCGCCTACCTGGTCTCAAAAGCCATTCGTAAAGCCCGCATCGTTGCCTTCGAAGATTTAGGCATGGAAGCCATTCATGAATTTGTGGTTGAGGATATGCCAGTCACCGTCGCGGTAGATACTCAAGGCGTTTCCATCCACGACACCGCCCCCAAATTATGGCAATCGAAAATTGGTAAGATTCCGGTGATTGTGCAAGCTTAACAAGCCCTTATGCTACGCACCCTCCTAGCTCTCCCTCGCACCGTCTGGTTACTCGGCCTGGTCAGTTTTTTTAACGATGCCGCCAGTGAGTTGGTGTATCCACTGGTGCCGATTTACCTGGCGTCGGTGCTGATGGCTGGCCCGAAAGCGTTGGGGCTGATTGAAGGCTTGGCCGAGGCGACTGGTAGTCTGTTGAAGTTGTTTGCCGGAGTGATGTCCGATCGTTTGGGTTCAACCAAGCGCTGGGTGGTGGGCGGTTATACGATAGCCGCCATTGCACGGCCGTTATTGGCGTTTACCAGTATTTGGCCAATGGTATTAGCGTTGCGATTTGCCGATAGGATTGGTAAAGGTTTACGCACTGCGCCCAGGGATGCGCTATTAGCGTTGACGGTTGATGAAGGTAATCGTGGTATGGCATTTGGCGTACATCGCATGATGGACAATGCCGGTGCAGTAGTAGGTCCGCTGCTGGCAGCTTGGTTATTGGCTGAGCAGATGCCATTAAAAGAGGTATTTTTGTGGTCTGCGTTGGGCGGCGTTTTAGCTGTCAGTTTAGCGCTATGGGTAAAAGAACCCAATCGCAACCTTGAGCTACCGGTTCAGCATTTTAGCTGGCGAGTGACTGCACTCCCCTTAGCTTTTAAGCGCTATTTATTAGTGTTGGCATTGTTCACATTGGGCAATGCGTCGAATATGTTTTTACTGCTGCGAGCAAAAGATTTAGGTCTTCCTGAGTATCAAATCCCATTACTCTGGGCACTGACATCATTGATTGCGGCGGTATTCTCGACACCGTTATCGGCGCTTTCCGATAAAGTCGGCCGTATCCGCCTGATCGTTGGCGGCTGGAGTGTTTATGGCGTCTTCTATTTGCTGCTGGGTTTCAACAGCCAGCCTTTACTGCTGTGGCCGTTATTTGCCTTTTACGGTTTGTTTATGGCGGCAACAGAAGGTGCGGAAAAAGCCTTGGTGGCGGACATCGTGCCACGCGAAGTCTTGGGCACTGCTTACGGCTGGTTTAACCTGACTGCCGGCATCATGTTATTGCCGGCTTCCATCATCTTTGGCTGGTTGTGGCAAATCACTAATCCACTGACCGCATTTGGCTTGGCGACTTGCTGCGCCTTGCTCGCGGCCTTGTTATTACGCGGCTGGGTAATGCGGCGGAGTTAACCTAAATCTGGGTTATTTTTTAAAAACCATCCCTTCAATACGATTATAATAGCAGCGCCAATGCGTCAGAGGGCGCGTTGCCAAGATAACTATTCGCAAATTTACTTATTCTCTTGTCCATTCTTGTCGTTAGATTATCTCTAACCGGCTCGGCGATGTGGCAGATTAATCCACTGAATCAATCATGAAATTACCCGACTATTTTAGCCTGGCGCTGGTTGTTGCGTTGCTTACTGGTTGTTCTGAACAGCCTGTTGAAAAACTGGAAGGTGCCGCCCAAGGCACGACTTACCACATTAGTTATTGGTCCCCCAATCTGACGAACTCTGCTGAGATTAAATCCAGCATCGAAAATGAATTTGCCGCTATCGATAAGACATTGTCCAATTACCGTAAAGATTCGGACATAGAAACATTTAATCAAGCCGAAAACACTGATAGCCACCCAGTAGACGCCGAAATTGTCTCGCTGGTTCGCATCGCCAAAACAGTTTTTCAAGCCAGCCAAGGCTGTTACGACCTAACCATTAAACCGTTATTTGATTTATGGGGATTTAGGGGCGAAACCCTCACCATTCCCAGCGATGTCTCCATCCACGAAAACCTAGGCAATGTCGGTATGGATAAGCTGGATATTGTTGATGACAGCCATCTGCGTAAGAATCACGCAAAACTTAAAGTTGATGTGTCTTCCATCGCGCAAGGCTATAGCGTGGAAAGAATCAGTAAGTTATTGGAGCAAAAAGGCGTTCAACAATACATGGTAGAAATTGGCGGCGAATTAAAAACCCAAGGCGTAAAACCGGATGGTACCGCGTGGCGCATTGCCCTGGAAAGGCCGCTGCCAGGTCAAAAAGTGATGCATAAAATCATCACCATGCCCAAAGAACAGCCTCTTGCGGTGATGACTTCCGGCACCTATCGTCATTATTATGATGATCATGGCAAACGCTACAGCCATATTCTTGATGCTCGTAACGGACGTCCTGTCATTCACAATTTAGTCTCTGTGACTGTGTTAAACAGCAACCCAACACTTGCCGATGCCTGGTCAACCGCGCTGCTTTGTTTGGGCCAACAAGACGGGTTAAAAGCCGCAAATACTGCAAACATCGCCGCTTTGTTCATTGAACAGCAAGGCGATAATCTCAACGAATCTCAAAGCGACGCTCTCAACGCTTTGAATACCGTCACTTTCCACTAATGCTTAACACCAAGCGAATTTAAGATATGTCGTTAAAACTCAAGTCAAAAAATCTGTTGTCTCACTGGGGCAACTGGGCTCTTGGTCATCCTTTTACAATTGTCGTACTCATTGTAATGCTTGCCGGCGGCGCCTTGCAGTACACCGGTAATAACTTGAGCGTCAACACAGATACTACTGAACTGATTGCCCCCGACGCGCCGTTTCAACAAAATCGCCGCAAAGTCGAAAAGCTGTTTGCTCAAGATACGCACACGCTACTACTGGTATTGGAATCTGAAACGCCTGAATTAACCAAAGCAGCCACCAGCCGACTTGAGCGACTACTTAGCGCCAATAAAGACCTAATAAAATCCGTTTACGCCCCCAACGACACCGAGTTTTTTCACCGTAATGGTTTACTTTATCTGGACAACAACGATCTACAGACCGTCTCCAACAGCCTGTCTCAAGCTCAGCCGTTTATTGGCCGAATTTCTCAAGAACCTGATCTAAATGGCTTTTTCTCGGTATTTGAAGATGCCTTGGGTTCGACCGACAAAACCCAAGAATTACCGACTGACATATCGTCGTTAATCGACAAAGTGTCAGACACTCTGCATAAAAGCACCAATGCCGGAGCGGGATTAATGTCCTGGGAAACATTAATTGCTGAAAAAAAAATGACCGGGAAACATTCCGACAATGGTTTTATTTTGGTCACACCGGTACTTGATTTCACCCAAATACGTCCCGCAGAAAAAGCCATTCTCGGGATACGCGAGGCTATAGCCAGTATTCAAGAACCTAATCTGCCTGAAGTTAAAGTCTGGATTACCGGCGAAGTCGGCCTTGAAGATGACGAACTGGCGGGAATGAGTGCCGGCACATTTACCGCCAGTCTCTTTTCGATCGTGCTGGTGATAGCTATTTTACTGGTCGCCTATCAGTCAGTGTTACTCACTATCGCCACGTTTATAACGTTGGCATTTGGCATGGTATTTTGCGGGGCTTTTGCAGCCTTTTCGGTAAAAGAACTCAATTTAATTTCCGTCGCTTTTGCCGTATCCAACATGGGGCTTGGCGTTGAATATGCCATTCATTTTTGCTTGCGCTATCGAGACAATCTGACACTGCATGTCAATAAAGAAAGAGCCATACGCAGTACTTTAGTTTCTACAGCACCATCACTGTTATTGTGCGCAGGCACGACTGCGATTGGTCTGTATGCCTTTATTCCTACTGATTACAAAGGCGTTTCCGAACTCGGCTTATTGGCTGGAACCAGCTTATTTATCTGCCTTCTGGTTACTTTAGCGCTTTTACCGGCGTTGTTAAAACTATTACCGGCAACGACTCAAGCAGAAACTAAGACAAATCATCCTTTTCTACAAACACTGTCAGAAAAGATGGCCGCACTCACTTTACATTACGCCAAACCGATTACTATCGGCACTGCCGTGCTTGCTGTAATTTCGATCATACTGGTCTTGCAGGTAAAAACCGACTTTAACCCCATCAACCTACGCGACCCGAATACCGAATCGGTCATCGCCTTTAAAAACCTGCTTAAAGATCCGGACACCTCACCCATGACTTTAACGGTGTTGGCTGAAAATGAGCAAAAAGCCAAAGACCTACAACAAAAAATTGAACAATTACCGTCTGTTGATAAAACCATCAGCCTGTTTAATTTTATCCCGTCGAATCAAGAAGATAAACTAGCCATCATCGAAGAGATGGCCTTATTGTTGGGTTCGCAGGCGCAAGGATTTCCGCCTCTTAGATACGATGTTGACCCGACCGCTGCCATTAAGCGCGTTATCAATACTATCAATCAAGTGCTGCCGACTAAAACCGATGCTCACGAAATATCGTCGCTAACCCGCTTTAAAAAAGAATTGCAAGACGTATTGCTTGAACTTGATACCCGTTTACAACCCAATCGCCGCCTGTTTATTGAAAACATTCAAACCGCATTGTTGGGCACACTGCCCAATGCCATCAACGAACTACTGGACAGTCTTAATGCCCAGGAAATCACCCTGGCCGGGTTACCATCAGAGCTACGGGAAAGATGGTTAAGTAAGGAAGGCATTTACCGCATTCAGATATTCCCAAAGCATAATCTGGATGACCTAAACGACTTACAAACCTTTATTACCGAGGTGCAAACCATCGCCCCGGAAACTACCGACCTGCCAATTTTGTATTGGGAATCGATGAAAGAAGTCATCGCCGCCTTCCAGCAAGCCATTATCATCGCCCTGATCACGATAGCCTTACTGCTTTATGTTATCCGCCGCAATATTACAGACACTTTATTGGTTATGGCGCCGCTAATTTTGGCCGGTTTATTCACTATGGCCAGCGCCGTTATTACCGGCACACCCATCAACTTTGCCAACATCATCGCCC
Organism: Methylococcaceae bacterium; assembly: GCA_030699345.1. Taxonomy (GTDB): domain Bacteria; phylum Pseudomonadota; class Gammaproteobacteria; order Methylococcales; family Methylomonadaceae; genus JABFRC01. Next base: position 2,148 of record JAUYMX010000326.1, on the reverse strand, counting down.
TGCCCTTGCTATTGGGTTTAGGCGTCGACAACGGTATACACATGGTGGAAAAGCTGCATCATTCAATGTCTGAAGAGCAAAATATTTATCAATCCAGCACTGCCCGAGCAATGTTTTACGGCGCGCTCACCACGGCATCGAGCTTTCTTGGGCTGGCCTTTTCGCCACACCAAGGCATCGCCAGCATGGGCCTGATTATTACCATGGGTATTTTCTGGATTATGACCAGCACCTTCATTATCTTGCCGGCACTGAGTAAGTTAGTGTTAAAACACACGGATTAAAGACACCTGAGAGGTATTCATCATTGGGCCAGTGTTCAATGATGGAATCTTCTCAACAACGTTCTTTTACCGGTCGGGGCACTCTGACTCAGCGACATTTCCACAGTAATTCCTCCCATAAATCAGTTAAGCTAAATTTTTACGAATCGCTATAAGAGTTCCAGGTGGTAAGATAAACACCTTTTATTTGTAAGTTATTACTCACACCTATGTTCCATCGCTTCCGGAATTATCACTGGCCGAATGTATTTTGGCTGATTAGTTTGGCATTGGTTTACGCTCTGCTTGCTAAATGCGTACTTGATTTTTTCTCTGACAACGCCGTTGTTTCAATCGTATGGCCACCTAGTGGTTTAGCGATGGCGGCCTTGCTGCTGGGCGGCAAAAAATATTGGCCTGGTGTATTTATAGGTGCTCTTGCCGGTAATATGCTTGCCGGTAGTTCAGTTGCCATATCCTTTTTTATTGCAATCGGCAACACGCTAGAAGCGCTTACCGGCGTTTGGTTACTCAACAGATTTGGGCGATTTAATCCTGCCCTAACCCATCCTCGACATTATTTATGGTTAGCGCTAGCCGGTGCTGTTTGCGCCGGCGTTAGTGCCATCATCGGCGTATCCAGCTTATTTATCTCAGGCTTATTACCTCAACAAGCAATTACCTTGAACTTGTTGCATTGGTGGCAAGGCGATGTACTCGGCATCATACTGATTACGCCGTTTGTACTGGTATGGCGTCAAAATCCTCGCGACTGGTTAAATCGCGACCGTATCCTGGAAACATTGGCTTGTTTCGGGCTGGCATTTTTATTTGGCCAAGCCATTTTTCTGGAATGGTTCAGCGACCAACTCGGGCACGTGTTGGGATTTTGGATGTTTTTGTTTTTCGTCTGGGCGGCGGTGCGTTTTGGACGCCATGGCGCCATGTTAATCATGGTCATGACCATGATTCAAGGTCTGTATGGACTGGTTAAGCACAAGGGGTTTTTCGGTGCAAATAACTACATTCAGTCCGAACTGCTTAATTTCTGGTTTTACATCCTGGTGTTATCGGCTGTCGGCATGTCGCTGGCTTTATTTGTTTTCGAGCGCAACCGCGCGGAAAAATCACTGGAATTAAGCGAAGAAAAACTTCGCACCATGTTTGAAATGTCCCCGCTAGGCATGGCGCGTAATTCAATGAATGGACATTACATTGAAGCAAATGTCGCTTTGCTCGATATGGTTGGTTATACACTCGAACAACTCAACACCCTGACGTATTGGGATCTTACTCCCCAAGAATACAATCGACAGGAAGCCAATCAACTACAACTCTTGAAAGATACCGGGCGTTACGGCCCCTACGAAAAAGAGTATATCCATCGCTCGGGGCACCGTATTCCGGTACGACTCAGTGGTATACGAATTACCGGCAGCGACGGTGAAAAATGCATTTGGTCGATAATAGAAGATATTTCCGAGCGCAAAAAAACCGAGGAGTCGATGCAACTCGCCGAGCTGGTATATCGAAGCAGCGGCGAAGCCATTATGGTGTCCAACGCTAATGGTGAGATTATTGCCGTCAACCCTGCTTTCACCAAGATGACGGGATACAGTATCGATGAGGTGCTAGGCAAAAATGCCAATATTCTCAGCTCAGGCCATCACGATCGGACGTTCTATGCGGAGATGTGGAGCCAAATCAACAACACCGGCTGCTGGAAAGGCGAAATATGGGATCGGCGTAAAAACGGCGAAATCTATGCCGAATGGCTCAGTATCAATAGCGTTTACAACGAAGATGGCTCGGTGCATCGTCGAGTGGCCCTATTTACCGATATTACCCAGAGAAAGCAATCCGAAGAACTGATCTGGCGCCAAAC
>JAUYMX010000123.1 GCA_030699345.1 Methylococcaceae bacterium | reverse complement strand
GCTATAAGCCGCTATGGGACAATTACTCTGCACATCACTGAAATTATGTCACTCAACAACGTATTCAATAACCACCGATTGCTGCTGCTCTACAAAGGCGACATCAGCGCCTTGATGCTGTTCGCTCAGCACAGCAACGGCAGCATCTGTTTTCCGGAGCCATTGCCGTTGTTATCCAGCGCATTGGAGCCTGAAGAATTCGAAGAGAGCAAAGTCAGCGTTCATCCCTCCATGTTGGTCAACGCCATGAATCAATTACTGCAATTGGACAATGATCTACTGCACGCTGAGCCGGGATTTTACGAACAAATCGATACGCCCGGCGGCATTGTTACCGTTTACATGGCGCGCTTCAAATTGCTTGATCCGCCTCATAAACTGATGCAAAGCCGTGATTGTAAGCTGAGAACCTTGCCGGAACTGCGCGGCAGGCCACCTGCGGAAATGGAGTTGCTGCGCCGCGCTTATGTCAAGGTGATGGAGGGCTGAAGTGTTCGACTATATGGAGTTTGATTGCGACGAACCTATAGCAACAATGTCCGAATCGACTGGCCCGTATATACCCGAAGCAAGCGAATGTATGCGTTGTGGTGTTTGTGTCAGCAGTTGCCCGACTTTTCGTTTATTCCAGATCGACGAGGAAACTCCGCGTCGCCGTATACGTACCCTCAGTAAAGTGCTGGTTGAAAATCTGCCGATCAGCGATGAAGAACGCAAGCATCTGGATAACTGCCTGCAATGCCGGGCTTGCGAAACCGTTTGTCCAAGCCGGATGGCTTACGGGCAGTTATTCGATCAGGCTCAAGCCCAATTAAAGACCACGCCAACCCGACTAGCGAAACTGGCGTTACGCTTAATTGCAAACAAACCCTGGCGGACGCGGTTAATGCCTTGGCTGGCGGTTTATCTAAAATCAGGCCTACAAAAACCGTTGCAGCTTAGCGGCTTGCTGAAAAAGCTGGGTTTAGCGGAAGCCGAAGTTTTACTTGGTACGCCTGCGTTGCAGGCATTGGCCGCCAGCTATCCGGCTAGCGTCACGCCGCGCGGCCGGGTTGCTTTATTCACCGGTTGTATCGCTGAACATTTTGATAGAGAGACTTTATTGGCGGCGATCAAACTGCTTAACGTGATCGGTTATGAAGTGTTGGTGCCGCCGCAACAAGGCTGCTGCGGGGCGATACACCAGCATAACGGCCAGTCGGCCGCCGGTTTAATCGATAACAACATCGCCGTGTTTAACGGGTTAGACGTCGATGCCGTAATTCACACCGCCAGTGGTTGCGGGGCGATGCTCAGCGAATATCAACGTAGTGATGAAGCAGGACAACTATTCCAGCAGCGTTTGCAGGACATTAACGACTTCTTGCTAAGTCACTGGCCAGATGATTTGCAACTAATATCAGCTAACCTGAAAATCGCAGTGCATGAGCCGTGCAGCCAGCGCAACGTCTTCAAAAACCAGCAAAGCGTTTATGCGCTGCTGCAGAAAATTCCTGATTTAACAATCATCCCGCTGGCCGACAATCACATCTGTTGCGGCGCGGGCGGCAGCTACATGCTGACGCATCCCGACAATGCCGAGCAATTACGCGAGTTGAAGCTTCAAGCTATCAGTTCAGCTGAAGCGGATCAGGTAGTCAGCAGTAATTTTGGTTGCGGAGTATTTCTCAGCGTCGCTGGGACCAAGGTAGAGCATCCTTTGCAGCTATTGGCTCGGCAGTTGCCGGAATGACGAAGTTAATCAGGAAAAACTAGCCAAAACCATGCAAATCACTCCTGCAAACGCCGCCGACATTCCCGCTCTTTGCGAACTTCTGCATCTTTTATTTTCTCAAGAAGCGGATTTTACGCCTGATGACGATGCACAACGCCGGGGTTTGACGTGCATTATTAATAGCCCAGACATCGGGCTAATCATCGTCGCCCGGCAAGACGGTCAAGTGGTGGGTATGGTTAATCTGCTTTATACAATATCAACGGCGCTTGGTGAGCGCGTTGCGCTATTGGAAGATATGGTGGTTTCCCCGAAGGTTCGCAGCACTGGGGTAGGTTCTAAACTTCTCCAGCGAGCCATTGAATTGCGCGTTTAAATGGCTGTAAACGCATTACGTTGCTTACCGATGTCACTAATGAGTCAGCGCAACGTTTTTATCAACGGCATGGCTTCGATTATTCAGCCATGATTCCTCTCCGGCTTGCACTGAGTGAATGGATCCCCGAACCAAATAAAAAAGCCCTGTAACCATTACAGTTACAAGGCTTTTTCGAGGAACATTTAACCTTTGATAAGGTTATTTTAGGTCGAAGCGGTCGAGGTTCATCACTTTGTTCCAGGCATTCACAAAGTCGGTCACAAACTTCTGTTTGCCATCTTCCGCAGCGTAAACTTCCGCAATAGCCCGAAGTTCCGAGTGCGACCCGAAAATCAGGTCGACCGGCGTAGCCGTCCATTTGAGCTCACCCGTCTTGCGGTCAAGCCCTTCGTAAATCCCTTCGGATTTGGCTGACTTCTGCCACTTGGTGGACATATCAAGCAAGTTTAAGAAGAAGTCATTACTTAATGTTCCAGGTTTACTGGTAAAAACACCTTGCTTGGATTCCCCGGTATTTGCGCTTAAAACGCGCATGCCGCCAACCAGAACGGTCATTTCAGGGACGGTCAGTGTCAGCATGTTAGCCCTATCAACCAGCGTTTCCGTTGGAGACAGCAAATTGCCTTCGCCATAATAATTGCGGAATGCATCCGCTTTGGGCTCAAGCACGGCAAACGAATTCACATCTGTTTGCTCTTGGGAGGCGTCCGCACGCCCCGGTGTGAAGGGCACCTTCACTGAATAACCGGCTGTCTTAGCCGCTTGCTCAACCGCAGCAACGCCACCTAAAACAATCACATCTGCCAGCGACACTTTTTTACCTTTCGATTGCGCTCGGTTAAAGTCGCTTTGAATACTCTCTAACTGCGTCAACACCTTGGCAAGTTCGACCGGATTGTTGACCGGCCAGTCTTTTTCAGGCGCCAGACGAATACGAGCACCATTGGCGCCACCACGTAAATCCGTGCCACGGAAAGATGCCGCAGAAGCCCAAGCGGTTCGAACCAGTTCCGGCACAGTCAAACCCGATTTAAGAATTTTATTCTTGAGGCTTTCAGTGTCTTTTGCGTCAATCAACTTATGGTTAACAGCTGGAATGGGATCTTGCCAAATGAGCTCATCTTTAGGCACTTCCGCTCCAAGGTAGCGTGTCCTAGGACCTAAATCTCGGTGCGTAAGCTTGAACCATGCCTTGGCAAACGCGAGTTCAAATTCTTTGGGATTATCCAGAAAGCGTTTGGCAATTTTTTCATAACTCGGATCGACTTTCAGAGCCAGGTCCGTAGTCAGCATGATTGGCGCATGGCGCTTGTCTTTATCGTGCGCATCGGGCACCAAACTTGCGGCCGCCTCATCCTTGGGAATCCACTGTGTAGCACCGGCCGGACTCTGGGTCTTAACAAAATCGTAAGCAAACAGGTTGGTTAAGTATTGGTGCGTCCATTTAGCTGGGTCCATTGTCCAAGCGCCTTCCAAGCCACTGGTGATCGTGTCGGCGCCATTGCCTTTGCCACATTTGTTTTTCCAGCCGAAACCCTGTTCCTCAACTCCGGCAGCGGCGGGCTCGGCTCCCACACAATTGGCTGGCACTGCAGCGCCATGGGCCTTACCGAAGGTGTGTCCCCCCGCGATCAGGGCGACGGTTTCTTCATCATTCATCGCCATCCGAGCAAAGGTTTCCCGGATGTCTTTCGCGGCTGCCAATGGATCATGATTGCCGTTCGGGCCCTCGGGATTCACATAAATAAGCCCCATCTGCACTGCTGCCAGTGGGTTGTCTAGCTTTCGATCGCCCTTGTAGCGCTCGTCACCAAGCCATTTTTTCTCAGGCCCCCAATAGACCAAATCGGCTTCCCAATCGTCTGTGCGTCCACCGGCAAAACCAAAGGTTTTGAAGCCCATCGACTCCAAGGCGACGTTGCCGGTGAGCACCATCAAGTCGGCCCATGAAATTTTACTGCCGTACTTACTCTTGATCGGCCAAAGCAAGCGTCGTGCTTTATCCAGGTTGGCGTTATCGGGCCAACTGTTTAACGGTTCGAAGCGCTGCTGACCGCCGCCCGCACCGCCACGCCCGTCAGCCACACGATAGGTGCCCGCACTGTGCCAAGCCATCCGGATAAAAAATGGTCCATAGTGTCCGTAATCTGCAGGCCACCAGTCTTGAGACGTTGTCATTAACTTTTCGATGTCGGCCTTTACAGCCTTGAGATCGAGTTTCTTAAACTCTTGAGCGTAATCAAATTTTTTGTCCAACGGGCTGGACTCGGCTGCGTGTTGGCGAAGCGGTGCTAAATCCAGTCTTTCAGGCCACCAGAATTGATTCGACGTCGTTTGTAGATCAGCAGCACTTTTTGAACGTGCTGGGTTTTCTGCAGAGTAGCCAACCTGGGAAAAGGCTAGCGCTAACAGCACGGCACTCGGTAAGTTTATTTTTAACATCTGTGTTCTCCTGTTCTATGCGTGGATACAGACTATGCAAGCCATCTGATTTTTAAGTGGCGAAAAATTTAAGGGGATCTCTAAAATTATCCGTTCATGCCCTTCGGCTACGCTCAGGACAGGCTTCGACAGGCTCAGCACGAACGGATAAGTAATTGATTTAATAAGGTAACCGTTCGCACTGAGCTTGTCGAAGTGCAATTTTTAGAAGTTCCCTTAAACAAAACACAAGAAGCCCACGGAACAGATGGGACATTCAAGCGGTCATTCAAAGTATCCCACCTAAAGCCTTTATTACAAGCAGCATTTTTCAAAGTTCCATGCATTGGCTATTCCTGCGACCCCGCGCTTAAATTACTCTAAAATGCAGCAATTTACCCACTCGATACCTGCTTATGGCTATTAGCTCAACGATCAATAAAGTCTCAATTAATATTGCCAATATGGATAAGCAGTATTACCAAGACCACGAATTAACCTTGGCTCAACATCCCTCTGAAACAGACTTCCGTTTTATGGTACGCCTCATAGCGTTTATGATGAATGCCAGTGAGCGCCTTGCCTTTACTAAAGGGATTAATAGTGATGATGAGCCTGATCTCTGGCAAAAAACGCTCACAGGCGACATTGAACTATGGATTGATTTGGGACAGCCCGATGAAAAAAGAATTCGCAAAGCCTGTGGCCGTGCTAAGCAAGTCATTATCTATACCTATCATGAACGCAAGGCAAAAGTGTGGTGGGAACAGCAACAAGAAAAATTACAACGCTTTAACAACCTTAAAGTTTTACATATTAATGCGCAAGGTATTGAGTCAATGATTAAGCGGTCTATGCAATTGCAATGCACTATTCAGGACGGAGAAATCTATTTGAATGATGAAAACTCAAACCTTGTTATTACCTTTGATAACCTTAAATAATTGAGCATGAGTTAGCGTTTTCTTTTCAAAAAATACTCGCTTATGGCTGGCTTGCCGTTAGTTGTGGCAAGCAGCTCCGTCTCCTTAACAGGAAATTCGGTTCCACTATTACTCAAGCCCCTTCTAAAGGCTTTTTCAAAACGCGGTCAAAAAAGCCGTCGGATACCAAGATGAATACACTCGTCCAACTCCATACTGATATTGATTCACGCGTAAGTGCCATCCGTGACGACCACCCTGATTGGCTATGTCGCCAAGGCTGCGATGGCTGTTGTCGACGGCTTGCCGAAATACCACGGCTCACGGTAGAGGAATGGGATTGGCTGCGAGAAGGCCTGGCCGTGCTGCCTCCAGAGCGACTCCTGGAAATTGACCAAGAGATGGCTAAACTGGTCGATCAATCATCACGCCCTATCGTCTGCCCATTATTAGACCAGGCCGCTGGAGCCTGCCGGGTCTACGCCCACCGTCCGGTTGCTTGTCGTACCTATGGCTTCTATGTCCAGCGTGACCTGGGGCTTTATTGTAAGGACATCGAATCGCGCGTGGCCGATGGTGCATGGGCTGAAGTGGTGTGGGGCAATCATGACGCTATAGATCGACGTCTCGGTGCTCTGGGTGATACCCGCGAATTGACCGAGTGGTTTGCGCTTTGGAGGAAGGGCGGGGATATGGGTTGAACTGGTCTTATCGTTAAATTTGTCATGCAAACTAGATTTTTGACGGCTAGCACAATTACGGAAAGCAGCTAGTCAATGATGGTACGCCAACTATAAAACTTATCTTTACGATTTCGTAACTATTCAGTCTTTTGATCGAGCCGTCATGCGTAGGCTGGATAAGCGTTAGCGCATCCGGCAAAGGCGGTGGATGCGCGTTGCTTATCCACCCTACGCTGTGCGTAACATAAGGCGAATTCGTACCATAACTCTATCAACCTATCTACATGCCTATCTTTATCAGGCCACTACAATTTGATGGCAAGCAGTGCCAGCGGAATATTATGGGCGGACATATGTTCTTGCCGGTACGAACTGCGTTCAGTCTTCAGCAGTGAAATCAGCTCCTTAAAGGGATCAGACAAATAACCAGTTTCTTGTTGTTTTAACAGATAGTTCATCGCCACACCCTGACTGTCATAACCGCTCCGGCTGGCAACCTTACTGGTTAGACAGTCGCGCCATGCACTAGGTTCCGGCCCCAGCCAGTAACGGGCATTGTCGATAGTCAGGGCAATTTCTAAGCCTTTGGGATCCATATCACTAAAGACGATAATCTCTTTGTCGTTACCGAACCGCTTTAATAACGCATGACAGGCGTCAATCTTCGCGCCACTTTTGTAATCACCCCGATAGATCCATAGGGCATTGTTAAGTTGCGTAGGTATCTTCAACACATTGCAACAAGCCATAATGCTGAGATTTTCGACCACCACAAGCGCCGAGTGGTCGATGTGTTTAATTTCAGAACTTAAACACAGCATGCCCGCGGCCGGCACAACATCGGTGTGTAATTGAATGTGTCGGCCATTCAGATTAAGCATTCCACTTGGGCTGTTAACTAATACATGATTATGACTTGCCGGGTTTTTGGCTAATTTTTCATTGTCATGATATTCGGCAATTTGTAGACGGCTATCCGGCAGTTGATGCGTTTCAAAAGGATCAATGCCCAATTCCTTTTTTATATCGCTGCGTAACGCGAATTTATCTTGTGAGGTGAAATGCAATTTGTTGTTGCGATGCTGCCCGCATTGATAACGCTCCCGCACAGCTTGACCGATTGCACTCCATGCGCGCTCGGTGGTTTGCTCGGGTTGATGCCTGACAAGCTCACTGATCCATTGGTACATTTTACGATTCATGTTACTGAGCCCGGCGCAGCCAAATCTCAGTAATCTGCTGATTACCGTTAAAACCGGGTAAACAGTCGCCTGCCATTTCCAGGGCAATAGCGCGTCTTAAACGCTGCGGTAAACAGCAATATTGAGCAAAAACAATATCCAGCCAGAGTTCCGGTTTGACATCCAACTTTGCTTTTTGACAGTAAGTTAACGCTGAAATTTTATGGCCTTGTTTGCCAAGGACGTTGGCAAACATAGATTCAACATGCGCTTCATAGAGATCTTGCTGATGCTCAATCGCAGCGGCTACAGCGCCATCAATGGGTAATGCCGCCGCACTTCTATCGATTGGCAATATCGGTTTTGATTGCCGTTTTAACTCTTGAATCAGACTCACAAAATCAGCCTGCAGACTTGAATTATGAGTATTTATTCCCGTTTTCAGGGTTAAACCGGAACCACGTTTTAACAGATTCGGAACAATGTTTTCATTGCTCCAGTCCAGCGGTATCCATTCCGGATGTTGCTTTAGATATTGCGCCATGGCCCGGGTTCGGTTGGCGGTCTGTTCCTGAAGTCGCAAGGTAAATAGCAGCGCTTTCATACGATCGACAATGCTGGCCAGTCGTTCGACAATATTTTTGTATTGGTCGACAAAGCGGATGATTTTGCGGCTTAACTCGGCTGGTGCCGCCCAGTTTAACCATTCATAGCAATCGTTAAGATTGATGTGTTTAAG
>JAUYMX010000121.1 GCA_030699345.1 Methylococcaceae bacterium | reverse complement strand
AAGCGGGTGGCGGTTTCAATAGCGCCGTTGGTGTGCAATGTGGAAAACACCAAATGGCCGGTAATGGAGGCGCGAATGGCAATATCAGCCGTTTCACTGTCGCGCATTTCGCCCACCAAAATAATATCGGGATCTTGCCGCAATGCTGACCGCAACACGCTGGCAAAGGTCAGTCCTACTTTATCGTTAACTTGCGCCTGATTGACTCTCGGCAAGCTGTATTCCACCGGGTCTTCAGCGGTAATTATTTTGGTTTCCGGTTTGTTGACTTCGGTGAGAGCGGCATACAAGGTGGTGGTTTTACCGCTACCGGTCGGCCCAGTCACCAGAATCAAACCATGTGGGCTGTTGATGTGTTTTCTAAAGCGGCTAAGGATGTCGGCTGGAATGCCTAAATGATCAAGATCCAGCAGACCGTGCGAATGATCCAGCAAACGCATCACCACAGATTCGCCATTTTGCACCGGTAATGTCGATATTCTGACATCCAGGGTGCGGCCTTTAACGCGAATATTAAAACGACCATCCTGGGGCAGGCGTTTTTCGGAGATATTAAGCCCGGCGATAAGTTTTAAGCGGATGACCAAAGCTGAGGCGATATTGGTTTCATCCAGCACCTGCTCAACTAACACGCCGTCAACCCGCTGCCGAATGCGTAACACTTTTTCATCCGGTTCGATGTGTATGTCAGACGCTTTGGCTTGGACGGCATCTTCAAATAGCGATTGTAATAACTTGACGACCGGCGCGTCGGTCACCTCTTGAGAGGTCAGTAGGGAATCAAGGTCAATGTCGTTTTCTGATAACTCATTACGCAGTTTTTCGGCCAGATTGCTGATTTCAGCGGTGCGCCGATAGGATTGATCAATGGCTGCCAATAAATCTGATTCTCTGACCACTGCCGCACGAATGGTTTTTTTAAGTACCCGCGATAATTCATCCAGCGCCATTAAGTCGGTCGGATCAGCCATCGCCAGTAACACATCACTGGTATTATTTTCCAGCAGCATGACGCGAAAACGGCGCGCCAAGCTTTCAGGCAACAATTTAACGGTGTCTTGATTTCTTGGGTGCCGGGTAATATCCAGAAACGGAATTTGTAATTGCCGTGACAGGAAATTAAGCAGATCAGTTTCTTTGATGAAGTTAAGGTCGATGAGTGTTCGACCTAATTTTCTGCCGGTCTTTTTTTGCTCGGCCAGCGCGGACAACAGCTGTTCATGCGAGATAACCCGGTTCTGAACCAGCAAGTCACCGATACGTATTTTTTTGGTAATGTCCATGGCTTATATCAAAAGCTAATTATTGCCAACGGGGTTGAGCATCCAGTTCTCTAACGCGTTTTTGGCTGGCATCAATATCGTTTTGCCAATCTGCGTTGGTATTGATCAGGGACGCTTTGAGTAGAATAACCAGTTCTGTTTTTTCGCTGCTGCCTTTGTCAACTCTAAACAGATTGCCCAGATATGGAATGCGAGAAAGTCCATAAACCCCTTCTTTGTCTTCTTTGGAGGTGTCTTGCATCAGGCCGCCCAATACTATGATTTGACCGTTTTTAGATTTAACTATGCTGTCTGATTCTCTGATAGTGCTTAGTGCTGTGGGTACAACTGATGTGGAGCCAAAACCGTCAATTTTATATTCTCTATCTTTACTTTCTACTTTAGTAATAGAGGGATGAATATGCAGCGTAATATCGCCACCGTCATTGATTTGCGGAGTGACATCCAGGGCAATGCCGGAAAAGAAGGCGGACAAAATGGGTGCGGGCTGAACCGTGCCGCCACTGATACCGCTGCTTACAACAATGCCGGGAGAAATACCGGTCACAAAAGTTTCATCCTGGCCTACTTTGATAATCGCTTGCTGATTATTTAACGTAGAAATCCGGGGGCTGGACAGGACGTTAGTTTTGCCCTGCGATTCGAGCAAGCTAACCACGGCGGTAAAATCGCCCACAGTAAAGCTACCCGCATTTGACGCCAGTGTATATAAACCTCCGGTGAACGTTACTGCTCCCGCTTCCAGGCCTTCCCTGATAATGCTTTTCCATTCCACGCCGTCTTGATGGCTGTCATTCAAAACTACTTCAATGATTTTGGCTTCAAGAATTACTTGTCGGCTAATCTGGTTTTGCGTCGTGGCTAAGAAGCTTTCAATCTCTCGCAATTGCATCGGTTTGGCCCGTGCAATGACGACGCCAGATTGTTTGTTAATGACGACGGTTGCTTCTTTATCGACGGCAATTAAGGCCCGTAAGGCCTCATCAAGTTCTTTCCAAAAGTCAGTCTCGGTGGTGGTGGTGATTGAACTGCCAGATGAACGCATGCCGGTCATGTTACCGTTGGTCTGGTTATTGTTTAATGATTGCGTTAAGTTTTGGTTTTGTTGATTGCCATAGGCTTGAGAAGAATTGCCCGTTTGGCCTGAAGAGACGAAAGTATCGGATTTGCCTTCACGTAATAAATCTAAACGGTCGATTTTGAAAGCCCTGGTTTGCAAGGTGGACGGATAGATAACATAACCAATATCGGTTTTTTTATAATCATAGCCATAGACTTTTTGCACCGTGTCCAGCACCTGCGGAATGCTGACATTTTTTAGTTCCAAAGAAATCGTGCCTTTGACGTCCGGATGAACCACCATGTTTTCATCAGAATCTACCACCAACCCCATAAAAAAATCGCGTGCATCGACTTCATGCACCGATACATTTAGCGGATGCCGTAATGCATAACGCGCATTTGCAGGCGGGATTTTAAATTCGGGTACCGGGATAGTTGGCGCTGGCGCCGGTAAGGTATTGCTGGGTGTCTGTGAGGCTTTTTGAGGAAAGGCGTCGGCAAGATTGCCAGGTGTGGGTTGCTGCAAAGAGGCGCAGGACGTTATCAGTAACGATGCCGCGAGTTTAATGACGAGCTTCGGTTTAGTCATTTAATACATATCCTGGTTATTTTGTGGTCTTGTAGGGTCGTTGCAGCAATTGTAAGGTTTTGATGTT
>JAUYMX010000107.1 GCA_030699345.1 Methylococcaceae bacterium | reverse complement strand
CTTAGCTGTGTCAATTAGAGTAGAATTCGGCCACAATTTGGCGGCCATGTATCGACACAGGCTACCATAACTGATCATATTATTCCGAAGGGGAACCTGATGAAGAACCATCTGCTGGCACTTTCAATCACTCTGGCACTGGCCAGTGTATCAAGCCTTGTCCAAGCTCAAGGCAATATTGCCGCTGGCAAACAAAAGGCCGCCGCTTGCGGAGCTTGTCATGGTGAAGATGGCAATAGCTTGATCTCAACATTTCCCAAGCTTGCTCAACAACACGGTTCTTATCTAACTCAACAGCTTCGTGCCTTTAAAGAAGGCGTCCGTAAGAATGCCGTTATGTCGCCATTAGCTATGGCCTTATCAGACGAAGATATGGCTGACATTGCCGAATATTATGCAGCACAAAAAGTGTCTGCCAATGCGGAACCTACCCTTCCGCCTACTGATGATGACGATGTCAAAGCGGAAGATGGCGCGGCCAAAAAACCTGCTACTATCGAAACACTGTTAGCACAAGGCGGCAATTTGTACCGCAATGGTGATATTCCTAGAGCAGTTTCCGCATGCATCGCTTGCCACGGCCCTTATGGAGAAGGCAACAAACCGGCTTCTTTCCCAGCGTTAAAATCACAGCATGCTGACTACCTCATCAAAGCACTTAGTGATTTTAAATCTGATCAACGCAGTAACAATCCAGAAAATATCATGCACATGATCGCTAAAAAAATGACGGATGAAGAAATCAAAGCCGTCTCTTACAAAATATCGACCATGAAATAATTGTGCAGACTTAGCCCCAATTAATAGATCAGGAGAATTTAACAATGTACAAAAAAATTATCGCGTCGGCATTGTTTACATTAATGCTTAGCTTTACCTCGATAATCAATGCCGAAACCCTCGGCTATGAAGCCGTAACACCCGCACAACCCACTAAAAGTACCGACAAGATCGAGGTCATTGAATATTTTTGGTATGGTTGCCCGCATTGTTATAGCTTTGAGCCTTTCTTATCAACATGGGCCAAGACGCTGCCTAAGAATGTTGAATTTATCCGCCAGCCGGCAGTATTTAGTGAGCTGTGGGGCAAACACGCCAAGGCTTATTTCACCGCCGAAGCGCTGGGCGTAGTCGACAAAGTCCAT
>JAUYMX010000079.1 GCA_030699345.1 Methylococcaceae bacterium | reverse complement strand
ATTAGTGCCGCTGATCAAATGGCCGCCAATTCGAGCTTTGGGTATCTATTTCGTTTTAATGATCTGGCGGCCAAACTTGGTGCACAAGTTGGTGCTGATTGGATTGTCGTTGGTCAACATAGCAAGCCCAGTTTTTTGTTTTCGTATTTGATGGCGCATCTGATTAACGTAAAAACTCAAGCGCTTGCTGCAAACTTTGCTATTGAACTTAAAGGAAATCATGAGAAGGTAACAACGCGAGGTGTTAGAGCGCTTGCCACTAAAATCGATGCGTCGATTAATAGGTAATTTGTACAGTCAACAAGCTGGTAGCGTTAATTGGGATAGAAAGTTTGAAAAATCTCATCGAATTGATCATCAATCAGATCGATAATCTGGCTTAAAGCATCGGCCGAAATATTCAGCAATAGGCCATTCTGAATCTCTAATTTGCTTAATTGATTGGCAGCCCTGACAATTGTTGCGGCTTCGGCAAAAGCCCCATCATTGTCTGGGTTGTTGTGTGCGCCGATAGTGGCAGCAATAATTTCCGGCAAGTTCCACAATCTCGCCAACTCCGCACCTAGCTGGTAATGATCAAAGCCGATAACATTGGTTTCGGCGACAATTTGATCAATACCGGTAGCTTCAACCAACAAACCGACTTCACGTGCTAATACTGGAATTCGACGATAAAAAACCAACTGACCGATGTCATGCAATAAGCCGCATATAAACAAAGCATCAAGATTCAGTTGATTTTTTTGATGGCGGCATAGCTCTTTACTTAACAAAGCACACCTTAAACTTTGAGCCCAGAAATCATGCATTGAAAGCAAGCCGCCAGGCATTGATGAAAATTTATCAATTATCACGGTTGCTAAAGCTAAGCTTTGTAACTCTTTGAATCCGATAAAGCTGATGGCCTGTTTAATAGTGGTCACTTGACCAGATAAGCCAAAAAATGCACTGTTGACGATTTTTAACAAGCGCATCGTTAGAGCAGGATCATTTTCAATGATGGCCCCTGCATCTGCTAGTGATTTTGTTGCGTCGTCAATAACCTTCTGTAATTCAAAGTAAATATTGGGTGGTGACGTTAATTGCGTGTCGCCTGACAATAAATCTTTAATGGCTAGCCGATCAGGAAATGTTTTGATCATAGTAAATTGAACAATGTTGTATATACTCTGTGACAAAGTTCACAAAAAACATCTGTTGTGCTTGCGTCGCAGGTAATTTAAAAACTTTAAATAAATATAGATGAAATTCTCGATGGCAGGCAATTTTTAATTATTTGGCTGCCCATCTAACTGAAATATGGATTTTCCGACTAAGTGCATAAAATTTAGTTTGGATATTGTTGTTTTCTGGTATTTAGCATGTTAAGCGAGTCACTGAAACGCAAAATTATAATCATCGCTGAA
>JAUYMX010000072.1 GCA_030699345.1 Methylococcaceae bacterium | reverse complement strand
ACTATTAAGCGCTGGGCTTCGACAAGTTCTGAGGCAGTGGGTTTGAAAAGAAATTGCTGCGGGGCAACACTTAATAATCGCCACAGCCCATAAAATACAGTGACCGCTGCGACCAGTAACAATGCACGTAAAAATCTTGGCGCATTATCTTCATAGGAAAATTGCCACCATAATGCATGGGTGTAAGTAACATCACGGTAGGCGAAAAAGCCCAGCCAAATGGTACCGGCTAGTAGCATAGCAATGGCTGCCAGCCAGGATTTTGAAAAAGATAGTCGCAGCAGTGACGACCGGCGATGAAAGTGTCCATGGGTAGGCAATATCAGCGCCAACGTGGCTAATAAAACCAAGGCGACATGCCAATTAAGCCCATTTAATAGTGAGGCAACAATGCCGGCACTGAGCAAAAAAACGCTGCTATACCAGGCGGCATCAATTTTGAGGCGGATTCCTCTAGCTAAAAACAACAGCAGCAAGCCAATCAAAATGCTGGCTAGATGCGACAATTCCAGGATAGGCAAGGACAGATAAGCGCGCGTCCAGTGCAATATTTGGGTGTTAATTGGAATGGCGCTGAAAATCAGTAACGCTCCGCCCGCTAACAGCAGTAATAAAGAAGCCAAGCGGGGTAGGATAGCCGACAGCACGCGGCTCACGGCATTGTCACGTTTAACTAATATCTTCCGGCGACTGTAAAGCTCGTAGCCCAGCAATCCTGCGCCGGCGAACAGCAGTGGCATAAAAAAATAAATGGCGCGAAACAACATCAATGCACCGATGAGGATTAATTGTTGATCCGTGCCTTGAATATCCGACATTAACAACAGAAATGCGCCTTCGAAGACGCCGATACCGCCAGGCACCTGACTGATAACGCCCGCGACTTGCGCCACCACAAACACCATCACAAAACCGCCAAAACCAATATCTACCTTGCCGAGCAGCAACACCCACAGCACGATTGATGATAAAACGATGTCGATGCTGGATACCAGTGTTTGCCAGAAGGTCATGCCCGGCGATGGCAAATATAATTCGAAACCTTTGATCATCAATGGCTTGCGCCATAAACACACCGCGCCCCAATAGACTAGCAAGGTAACGGCGCAAATCACGCTGATCCAATAAATGGCTTGCGGTTCTTGGATGGCATTTGCTGAATAGTGCGGCAACAACAAACTGCCTATCAACCCTAACGTCACGGCACCTAACAAATAGGTAATCGCTAAAAATAAGGAGATTTTTAAAATATCCCA
>JAUYMX010000070.1 GCA_030699345.1 Methylococcaceae bacterium | reverse complement strand
GGTTGTTGCTGTGCTTTTCATCCAGTTTTTTAAGGTATGTATGCTGAGGTTTGATTCATCGGCTATGGCTTGAATCGTTCGCTGGCCGCGACTGTAAACTTTTGCCAAGGCTTGCTCTTTGAACTCATCAGAATACTGCTTCTTGGAAGGATTCATTTTTTATCTCAAATTTAAAGGGGTCTAAAAATTTGAGGCGACAACTATTCTGACGCAGGGGGTATCTAAGGCTTAGCCCGCGTAGGTCCGATTAGCGTAGCGGCATCGGACGCATGTCATTCATCCCACCTATTACGGAATTTATGTCACTGCACCAACCGGCTGGATAAATACCTGTTGTGACATGGCGATGAAAAGTTGAATAAGGCCAACCCGCTACCCGCTTGACGTATCCAAGTTTCAAAGGATTTGCATGAACATAATCGGCGTGGCGTTGGTAGTCGGTGTCGTTGCGGATAAAATGTTCCCAGTAATGGCGTTGCCATATGCCACGTTCCCCGGCTGTTTTTCGTACATCAGACCGCCGTTCGGTTTTGGGTAACGCACGTGAAAATCCACTTTTAATCAAGCGCCACCGCGTACTGAAATCGCTATCGCCGGATGGTAAGGTCCATACACAATGTAAATGTTCCGGCAAAACAACCCAGGCGTCGATTTGAAAAGGGTGGCGCTCACGGACTCGCCTCACCGTTTCGCGCAGCAAACTGATCTCGCGGATGAGCAGGTCGTTGTGATGCCGCTGCAACAGGTTTGCCGTAAAAAACCAAGTTCCTCCCGGTATGAATGCGCGTCGATAGTTGGGCATAGCCTTTACCTGTTTTGGAATGCGTCCGATTACGCTGCGCTAATCGGACCTACGCGGGCTGAAAAACAAAGCCGCATTATAACCGCGCTCCGGTTGAGCGCCATGTTAGGCCGGGTGCGTGATTGCAAGACCTGACCCCTTAGATGTGTCAAGACGCGCTCCGCCGCCAGGAGTCGGAGCTTTGCCTCCGACATATGGGTGCGGTAAACGACATGGGCGTCGACTGCGCGGAGGTTCATTTGTGACGCCTAGCGAGGTGCTAAGGGGCTGCGCGCTTTTGCGCAGTCCCGCTTGAGCGTATGGTTGGGCTTCATTTTTCGATCCTTTTACATGTACCCTCAAATGACCAAGACGAAGTAGTAACGGAGAGAGTTTTGCTTAGAGAAGAAAAATGCCCTTTGTATTCTTTGTTGGTTGTTTGGTAGTTATAGTCAAAAAACTGAAGTTCATCGCCATTTTCCCTGATGTGATTAAAATATTCAGGCCCTCTATGCGGAACCTCCAACCACACATCACCATCGGAGTTACTGGTACTCCACAAGTTTACCCACCACCTGTATTCGTTCAATTTCATAAAAATGGTGGCCCGCTGAGAATTGTCATGTGATGAAATGTCACCGGGGCATTGATAGCGCGTTTCCACCGCTGAGAAATTGACAACAAATAGAAACAGACCAATTGCTACAACCAAAAACGCACCCAAGAATTTCAATAGCTTCATGATTGCCCCAATGATGTCCAACGTTCGAAGAAACCGACCTGCCGCGGCTTTTCGCGGCAGGTCCGGTTGACTGAAAGGTTCGGCCTCATTCTGCCAGGCCTGTACTTTCCGACCACATATCGACGTAGATGCCGAAGCGCTTTTCCTCCGGCAGACTATCGGTCAGGATACTCTTTAGTGCGCACACTGCCTTGTGCGCCCGCCGGGCATTCCCGAGTGTGATCTGCCGTTCTATCTGGGACTGCGGTGAATCGAAGAGCGTTTTCCCGATTGCGACCTCGGGAAGAATCTTTTCCTCCAGAACGAGTTCTGGTTTCGGATGGGCAATATCGTTTCGAAAGCGCGCAAGTTGCGTAATGGCTGACCACGGCTCCTTCTTCGCGTCGTAGGCGATGGATAGCTCTCTCGCCAGGTTATCCAATTTCTCCAACGGATTCAGGCGTTCAAAAACCGTCCAATCCGTGGCTACTCGACTTCCAACGGCGTTTGCCAGAGCCTCGATCGCAAGGGCCGAAAGAACCATTGCGGAAAGGCACTTGTTGAATCGGCCTTTCGCGCTCGCTTGTGCTTCCTCAATCTCGCGCTCAGCAGCGTGCAGTAGCATGTGATGGGCGAAGAATTCGCGCTCTTGGGTCTTGCGAAATCGGAGAGCCGTACTCATGAGGGCAAACGTAAAGTAGACACCCTAAAAAATGCCGTGAAAAGCACTTTTGAGGTGTATGTTTTTGAAAATAATTTGTAGTCCATTGTTTTAATTAAGTTTAAAAAAGCACATCCTGATTTTTCAGGTAAAAACGGCATGGCTCAATCTCCCAAGTTGCTTGATCAAGTGCGTGATAAGTTGTGTGTGAAGCATTACGCTATTCGCACCGAGCAATTTATGTGGACTGGATTAAACGTTATATTTACTTTCATGACAAGGCCCACCCGAAAGATTTAGGTGCGAAGGATGTCTTGGCATTTCTAACGCATTTTGTCTAGTTCCCACGCGCTGCGTGGGAACTCAAACCATCCGCGCTGCGGTTTGTTTATCAACGCGGCGCGTTCTTACTGCATTCCCATTTATGCCCTATGGGCACGCAGCGCATGGGGACGAGAAAAACACTTAACTCGGATGTAAAGCGCCACCCAGGCTACTTGCTACTGGCAAATCCACTATTGGAAGTTCTACTCGCCGCTATTTTTTTCCTTATTTATTCTCGATTCGCTTCCGTAGTAGCCACCATTCGATAGGTGCGACCAAAGCAATGCCTATTGTGTACGAAACCAGATCAATCCAGGAAAAGTGCGAGCCGAGAATCAGGTGTCCAGGAGTCGTCGCACGAATTTGGTTGATCCAGGGTGCTTGGTACAATTGGCTAAGCTCGTCGGTATACGAAATAGCAAGAGAGTAAATGGCGACTTTTGTAACTGAAGCTGCCGGCGCGCAGAGTCCCACGAGCCAGTAAACCATCTGTGCCCAAAGAGCGTCCCCGGGATACTTCCCAAGGACTGCGGGAAACAACATTGGGAATTTTCTTGAGGCAAGGCCTAGCCCAATGGTGCCGATGAGCGCAGCTCCAAGGTAAATGCGATTGCGGGTATTGTTACTCAGGTGTGACGCTGTGCAGAACACCATGCACACTGGAAAATGGTTGGCAAAAAACCTGCTTCATGTCGATGGATTCCTAAAGTGTGCGTCTAACGTAAGATATATGACATTAATTGCCCAAAAATCTGGTCAAAATGACCTATGAACAAGGTTTATAGAAAGTGTATGTTTATAAAAGCTAAATAAAACGATTGTCTAAGTCGCAAAAACCGGAAAGTTGCAATAGCTGCTAGGTATTGGTTCTTATAGGCCTATCATATTGCTACCGATACTCAGACACTTATGAATTTGGTGTTACTACAAAAATAACCACCCAGAGGGCACCATGCAACAATTAAATTTTCCAGGCCTGTTTATTATGGTACTTATCGTTTGTACCAGCCCATTCAGCCAAGCGGATGTCTCGTCGCAAAATCCACCGCAAACGCTCGCCCCGGGCTATGGTGCGCTTGAGTTTACCGCACCCGAGCCAGGCACATACCAGCTTCCGTCATTAGGTAATGCCGCCGACGGCAATGTGCTGGACACGCAAAATAACGCCATTTCTTTGCACAGTTTGCTGGGCGATAAAGTGGTGTTGCTCAGTTTTATTTACTCCAGCTGCAGCGATGTCAACGGCTGCCCGTTGGCAACAGCGGTTTTGCATAAAATAAAAAACCGGCTGAAAAAAGAGCCCGAATTAGTCGGCAAGCTGCGGATGTTGACGATCAGTTTTAACCCCGAGCACGATACGCCCGACGTCATGCAGCAATACGCCCAAAGCTTTCAAAGCGATGGCGTCGACTGGCAATTTCTCACCGCCAAATCCGAACAAGACTTACAACCGCTGCTCGCTAATTACAAACAAAATGTGCAGAAGGTTTTTGATGCCGAAGGCCATTTTACCGGCACATTTTCACACCAGTTGCGGGTTTATTTGATCGACCGCAACAAACAGATTCGCAATATCTACAGCGTCGATTTTTTGCACCCGGATACGTTGATTAACGATGTTAAAACGTTGTTAAAAACACCAGCCAGCACAGCAGCAACGCACCATTTGCCGACTGCCGCCGAATATTCGGCGGGCGATAACAAATCAGGCTACGAACAAGACAGCTATCAAACCCATTCCATTGCCTTGGCCGAGCGTAAAGGCCAAGCAACCGACCTGACTAAAACTTACCGCAAGCCGCCGTTGGGGCTGGGTGCTGTGCCCGTGCCGGTCGACAATCCCAGCAGTAAAGCCAAAATCAGTTTAGGAAGACAGCTGTTTTACGATCGCAGGCTGTCGCTTAACAATACCTTTTCTTGCGCGATGTGCCACATCCCGGAACAAGGCTTTACCAACAACGAAATGGCTACCGCGGTAGGCATTGAAGGCCGCACTGTAAGGCGTAACAGCCCGACGCTTTACAACATCGCTTATGCTAAAACGCTGTTTCACGACAGTCGGGAAAACAGTTTGGAACAACAGGTTTGGGGGCCGTTGCGGGCACATAACGAAATGGGTAATCCGTCCATCGGCGTTGTTATCGAAAAAATAAAAGGGATTGCCGATTACAACCGCCAGTTTGTGCGCATTTTCGGCAAAGGGCCGGGCATGGAAACCATCGGCATGGCGATTGCCAGCTACGAGCGCAGCTTAAATTCCGCCAATTCGGCATTCGATCGCTGGTACTTCGGGCACGACAAAAGCGCTATCGATGAGCAGGCACAACGCGGCTTTAAGCTGTTTACCGGCAAAGCTAACTGTGCCGGGTGCCACACTATCGCCAAAAACCAGGCGCTGTTTACTGATCATGGCAATCACAATACCGGCATCGGCTATCGCGAGGCGATGAGCAAAGCCAGCGACACGCAACCGCTACAAGTTGCCCCCGGCGTTTATCTTAATGTCGCCAACAGTCTGATTGCCAAGGTATCGGCGGCCAAGACAAATGATCTGGGTCGATATGAAATCACCCAAGACCCGCAAGATCGCTGGAAATACAAAACACCGACATTGCGCAATATCAGCCTGACCGCGCCTTACATGCACAACGGCAGCTTGACGACATTGCGTGAGGTGGTGGAATTCTACAATCGCGGCGGCGTTACTAACGAAAATCTTGACCCGTTGATCAAGCCCTTGCAATTGACCGAGGCAGAAATCGACGACTTAGCCGTCTTTTTACCAACCTTAACCGGGGACAACGTGCAAGAACTGGTTGCCGATGCCTTTGCTGCGCCGGTGGGGGATAGTCAGTAAAAATAAGGCGGTGCCGTGCGCTTTGGACGCGCACGGCTTGAGAGGCGCTTAAAGCAATTTGAATTTATTAGCATGCGGTACATATAACCGCGATGGAATCTGTTCCGAACTTTCGCCGCGCAATACCGCGATGATGTCGTTACCGACGTTGTCATTTTCCACATGATACGAATGTTCGCTTACTCCTTTCACCACGTCGCTGGCATCGACAATAACCACTTTCGCCGGTATTTGATGCGGCTGGCTCGGGCCGTCATGCCCTAAACGATCAGGATTGCCCTTAGTGTAATCGCTGGTTTTAAGCGCTAAATCACCGTTATTGAAGTAAACCGTAATGCGCTGTGCCAGATCGGGTAGCCGTGCCAATTTATGATCATGCTCAAACGCATCATTGTCTTCATCAGCGGCAGTCAAAATAATGTTATCGAAGATGCGTGATAACGATGCGCCATTGCTAATCTTTTTAGCCTGTTGCAGCGCATGCCGCAGCACATAATTG
>JAUYMX010000065.1 GCA_030699345.1 Methylococcaceae bacterium | reverse complement strand
AAAACTCCGTGGTAGCGCATTGCCGCCAACGCCGTTGCCGGACGATTTAAAATACCAAGCCGAGTCGGCGGCGTTGTCGGCCAAATGGAATATATCCGATAAGGCCGCTGTGACCTTGTCGCTTAATCGCGCCAAACGCTCCCCCGATATTCAAGAATTGTTATCCCTGGGCCCGCATTTATCGACCCGCACGTTTGACATCGGCAATGTGCAGTTGACAAACGAAACTGCCAACATGGCCGACTTGGGCTTTGATTGGAAGTCCGGGCGTGTCAACGTGCGCGGCAATGGTTACTACAACTGGACCGACAGCTTTGTTTATCAGCGCAATACCGGCTTTTTCTACGATATTGATAACGCGAAGCTGCTGCAACAATGCGTTAGCGCCGTCGAATGTTTACCGATTTATGCCTACGACCAACGCAATGCAGTGTTTATAGGCTACGAGTCCGAGGTGAAAACCACCCTGATGACAACCGGGTTGGGCGATTTATCGGTAACGCTGTTTTCTGACTTTGTCCGTGGACAATTTGCCGATGGCGATAAAAGCGACGTTCCACGCATGCCGCCTTTGCGTTACGGCTCCGAACTGGGCTTTGGTAATACGGTCTGGAATACCGCTTTACGCTATACCCGGGCAGAGCAGCAACGCAGACCCGGCCTCAACGAAACCAACACGGATGCTTATCATCTATTAACGGCCACCGCAGATTACCAAGTCAAAAGCGTGGGTTCACTAGAGTTTTGGTTGTTTGCCAAAGGCGCCAATCTACTGAATCAAGAAATGCGCAGCTCAGTGTCGTTTTTAAGAAACTACGCGCCTGATCCTGGCAGAAGCTTTGTATTCGGACTTCGGGCTACCTTTTAATAACTATCTTTAATTAAGGACACTTTCATGAACGCAACATCCTATCAATTAAAAATTGCTCAATTTTGTTTTGCCATTTGCGCGCTATGCGTCAACCCGGCAGCCCATGCTGTTCACTTGGATGTGGAAATCTGGGCGGAAGGCAATGCCTTAACGGCAGGATTTTGCCGAACTACCGCATTAGGTTGTGACCTTGCCCAGCTTGCGGCGACCTTACAGTTGCCGCCAAATACCTTGCCTAAGGACGGTGCTACCGGCAAGCAGATTTTTCTCAGCGATTTTCGGGATTTTTCAGGCGGGTTGTATGCAACGCCTAACCCAGGATTTCAATCGATACAAAATGGCTTAAGTCCCAACGAAGTGGTCAGCTATCGGGCCGTCGGCGTACTTGAATATTGGGATCCGGCTACTTCTGCTTGGACCGCACCAGCAACGGGGACTCGCGTCAGATTATTCGGAGGGCTGGAAGCGAGTTCAGTCATTATCAATAACGCTAGTCAATGCGGCGGTGCGTTGTTCTGTTTTAACGGTAACGGTACCGGTGTTGAAGGCAGCACGATTTTTACCGGTAACGGCATTCAAGGCAGTCCGGTATTGTTAGTGGATGCAGCCAATAGCCAGGGTTCATTACATACCCACATGAACTTTTTTTTAGAAAACCAACAAGGCCAAAAAGGTGGGCCCGTCGGCGCTTATTTAGT
The DNA here is from genome assembly GCA_030699345.1 of Methylococcaceae bacterium. Lineage (GTDB taxonomy): Bacteria > Pseudomonadota > Gammaproteobacteria > Methylococcales > Methylomonadaceae > JABFRC01. The sequence goes on along the minus strand of JAUYMX010000065.1, from coordinate 4,648 downwards.
TGAAATGGAAGTGTTTTCCAATATTCATCCGGTAGCTTCGGAATCTTTTTACGTACTATTTAACGCTGGGCTTACCGCAAATGAGTATACAAGTGCCTTGTTAAACTTGGTTAATACAGCGCCGATTGTTGTGCCGCCGCCTGCAGGTGCAAGTCCGGTTGCTAAAGCAGGTAATGCCCGAGTGGTGCGTTTCGGCTCAACCGTTGCACTTAATGGCAATGATAGCCATGACCCTGTACCCGGTCCTCAAGCACTAAGTTATCAGTGGTCACTACAGGCTGGGCCAGCCGCGACTGTTATCGACGCGACTCAGTCAAACGCAAGGTTTGTGGCAAGCAAGCCTGGTGTTTACACATTCAATTTAACGGTGACTGATGGCAATCAAACGGGCTCTGATACGGTGAGCTATACCGTGCCAGTTAGGGGTGATGTCGACTTGGACGGTGACGTCGATCGCATTGACGTTGCCTTGATTTTATTGGGAGCTCAAAAAGGTGCGACCGATCAGGCGGGTAATGATGTGCGAGATACTGACGGCGATGGCGTTGTCAGCCGCAATGATGCAGTGCTGGCGAAGAATTTATGTACCTTAAGACTGTGTCGACCTACCTTGCGTTGATTTTAAATTCCAGTCGAGATGTCGCTGCTTTTTGTTAATTTAATAGCAGCGAGTCATCGCTGGCTAAGTGCAGTTGAAGCCAGGATCCAACTAACTATTCGCTTCGATTAGGCTCAGGACAACCCACGCAGCCCGTTCTGAGCGGCATTAGCAGATAGATTTTGCCAGCCTATAAAAACAGGTAACTGAAATATTAAAATCAGTTAGTTAGACGTATTTATAGTCGCCTGTATACGTAGCTCTACGTATTGACGGTGCTATCAAATCAGCAAACAATCCGGCTTGATATAAAAAATTAGTAACTATTCAGTCTTTAATCTGAGAGAGGCTATGCGTTTATTGTGTAGGGTGGATAAGCAACGCGCATCCACCGCATTTGCCGGATGCGCTAGCGCTTATCCAGCCTACGCATGACGGCTCGATCAAGAGACTGAATAGTTACAACTATTAATTATCAAAGGGAACTTTAATGAAAAACTTACTTTTACTGATACAAATTTTAGCTATTGTCGGCTTTTCCTCATCCAACGTTTATGCCTCTGGAGGCCACGGTAAAGGGCATCATAAACATCATGGGCATTATCAGGAACATGCAGATTATTACCCACAACCCGCGCCGAACTATTACCCGCAACAAGCACCTCGCCCAACTTATCAGGACCCACGATCACATCAAGGTCTGGCGGGGGGTGTAGTAGGTAGCGTATTAGGTTATGAGCTTGGCAACGGCAATCCGGTTGCAACTGGTTTGGGTGCTGCAGCTGGCTCTTACTTGGGCAATGGCATTGCGGGACAACGTTAATTTATTCAATCAACTTAGTGAGAAAATTCTTATGAAAAAGTTGTTATTAATTCCTTTGGCGGCAGTCGCCTTACTTAGTTCGCCAGCTACCTTTGCCGATGGCTGGGGCGAGCACGGTGGTCATCATGGTCACCACCACGGTCATCATGGACATCACAGAGATTACTATTCGCAACCTCAAGTAATTTACTACCCACAACCGCAGGTATATTACGCACCTCCACCACCGGTGTATTACCAACCGGCACCGCAATATTATGCGCCACCACCACGTTACTCAAATTACCAAGATCCACGCTCGCATCAGGGGTTGGCAGGTGGCGTTATCGGAGGCGTATTGGGCTATGAATTAGGCAGCGGCGACCCGATTGCAGCCGGTTTAGGAGCTGCGGCAGGTTCGTATTTGGGGAATGGAATGGGGAGGTATTGAGCTTAATCCAGCAATTGATCCGCTAATCATCAATTACTGCGACACTGCCCGAACCCAACACTGCTTGGTTTCGGGCACAAATCCAGGCATTCGCCTAAGTCAAAATAAGAAAAAAGAGGCTAGATATAATCCAGTGGCCAAGATTAGATACACGCTGATTTTTTGAACTGCTGTTAGCCCAAGCCAATACATAGAACAGGTCGACTTTTCCCAATCCCAGAAAGTAAGCAGGTTGTGTTTAACTCGAATGCATGCACTACGTACTGCTCGCCACAAACCAACAACACCAAAGAATAATAGCGATAATATGATGTAAAAAACAATAACTTGCGTTGCGTGAAGATCAGTCTCGAATAAGTGTTCAATAACGTGATCCAGCGTAGACTCCACAAATTCGAACAAAATATGCACAAATTCCAAGCATAAATGTAACAGCTCAAAGAACAGCCCAAACAACACATCCGGAAACACTAATATCGATAAAATCGCCGCCAAAATCGCCGCATTTATTACTATAAACTTAGTATTTTCATCCATTTGAAGAGCCTCAGTCCAATATAAGTAAGAGTCTGTTTCTTATTCTAACCCACCCAAACTCGGGCGTTTCTGAATAAACGCATCCAAGGACCATACTCGCCCCAATCATCAGGATGCCAAGAATTTTGTAACGTCCTGATACAGCGCTCAGGATGGGGCATCATTATCGTAAAACGACCATCCGCATTAGTTAAACCGGTAATACCAAAAGGCGAACCATTTGGATTGGCAGGGAAATCTGTCGTTAATTCACCAAAATTATCGACATAGCACAATGCCACGGTTTGCTGTTCCAAAATCTGGGCGGGATCGCTTGTAAACTCAGCGCGGCCTTCACCATGCGCAATAACCACCGGCATACGTGAACCTTCCATACCGGCAAACAAAATAGAAGGTGATTTTTGCACTTCCACCAGTACAACTCTGGCTTCAAATTGTTCAGAATTATTACGCATGAAGCGCGGCCAATGCTCTGCACCGGGGATCAATTCTTTTAATCCGGACATCATTTGGCAACCATTACAAACGCCTAAGCCAAAAGTATCCTGACGCTGAAAAAATGCTGCAAATTCATCTCTCGCTCTGGCATTGAACAAAATTGACTTGGCCCAACCGCCACCTGCGCCTAAGACATCCCCGTAAGAAAAGCCGCCGCAAGCCGCAAGCCCGGTAAAATCCTGCAAACTGACTCGCCCGGCGATGATGTCACTCATGTGAACATCGACACTGCTAAATCCAGCCCGATCAAAGGCTGCCGCCATTTCCACATGACCGTTAACGCCCTGCTCTCGCAAAATAGCCACTTTAGGCTTATTGACGGCAGTCAATATAAAGGGGGCGGCAACATCATCATTCAAACCAAACGAGAGCACCGCATTAAGACCGCGATCTTCATCATCGGCAATACGCTCAAATTGCTGCTTGGCGCATTCTGGATTGTCGCGCAACGCCTGCATTCTGTAACTGACTTCCGACCAGTAGCTTTGTAATTGCGCTCGACTTGCTGAATAAATCACCTCACCCGCTTGACGGATAATCAGCTGCTGGTCAGCATCAACTACCTTACCCACCAAATGAACACAATCAATTAAACCGAGATGGGTTAATAGCTCGACAACTGCCTTGCTGTCACTTTGGCGCACCTGAAATACCGCCCCGAGTTCCTCATTAAATAATGATTCGAGTACATCGGTAGCCCAGTTATCCATATTTAAAACCACGCCTAAGCGGCTGGCAAACATCATTTCCGCAACCGTAGCCAACAAACCGCCATCCGAGCGATCATGATAAGCCAACAATCTACCTTCACTATTAAGTGTTTGAATGGCATCAAAAAATGCCTTCAATAATTCAGGTTGATCCAAATCCGGGCTGTCATTGCCTAACTGGTTATAGACTTGCGCCAGCACCGAGCCGCCCAAGCGCTGCTTACCTGCGCCCAAGTCAATCAACATCAGCGAACTGTCTTCATCTTCCACGCGTTGTAATTGCGGCGTCAGCGTTTTGCTAATATCGCTCACCGGTGCAAAGGCGGTAATAATCAACGACAACGGCGCCGTCATAACTTTTTCAGCATCGCCATCGTGCCAAACGGTTTTCATCGACAACGAATCTTTACCAACCGGAATCGCAATACCCAAAGTAGGGCATAGCTCCATTCCTACTGCTTTGACGGTATCAAACAATGCGGCATCTTCACCGGGAAATCCTGCCGCAGCCATCCAGTTAGCCGATAGTTTGATTTTTTTCAGTGAATCTATCGATGCGGCGGCCAGATTAGTTAGCGCCTCGCCTATCGCCATGCGCCCTGATGCCGGGGCATCAATAACCGCAAGCGGTGTGCGCTCACCCATCGCCATGGCTTCGCCGGTCAAGGCATAAAAGCCTGAAGCGGTCACCGCTACGTCAGCTACCGGTACTTGCCAAGGTCCAACCATTTGATCACGTGCCACTAAACCAGTCACCGAACGATCGCCGATGTGAATCAAAAAGCTTTTATCAGCGACCGCAGGAAATGACAGCACGCGCTTAATGGCTTCGGCCAAATCGACGGCACTTAAATCTAATGACTGTAATTCAGGCTTCAGATGCTCAACTTGACGATGTAATTTGGGGGATTTGCCGAATAACACCGACATAGGAATATCGACAGGCTTATCGCCAAGCAAAGCATCGTTAAGCAGTAAATGCTCATCTTCAGTCGCTTCACCGATAACCGCAAAAAGACAATGCTCGCGCTCACAAAATCCTTCAAACAGCG
>JAUYMX010000061.1 GCA_030699345.1 Methylococcaceae bacterium | reverse complement strand
CAACGCTTCGCCGGTATGTAACGGCCAAATCCAGGTGGCAATGGTGGGTCCGGTGGAGAATTGGGCCGGATTGCGCACTTCCCTGGTCTGCCCACTCCAACGATCTATCCATACGGTAGTAAAAGGATGTCGCTGATTAATTTCACCCGGTTGACGTAAATTGATGCGGTAAATACCTGCATCACCGGCGGGTGTCGTCACACGTCTAAGCACCGAACGGGGAAATGAACCGCGCGCAACAAACTCGGCCGCTTCAAGACTGGTGGGGTGATTATTGGGGATCGCAGTGCTGACAATGTCCCGGCCCGTTTCGCCGTGAGCCATACCGGAGCCTCCGGCTAAGCTCTCCAATATCCCCGGATAGCTTAACAACACGCCCGTCGACGCCAGCACCAGCAAAGCCGGTGCGACTAGTAAACCAAGCAAGCGATGGAAATCGAAGTTAAGTTGCATAACGCCGGCATTAATATTGATTTTTAATGCCTGCCCAACGCCACGCCAACCCGGCCACCATAAACCCAAACCAGTAACGACAGAAACAATCAGTATCACACCCAGCACGCCCACGGCTTGCCAGCCAAAGCTACCTTGCTGCAACTGCGTGTGTAAATCCGCTATCCATGTGGTCGCTGTTTGCCCCCAAAAACGACTGGCGACGACTTCTGCGGTATAGGGATTTACCGTCACCATCAATGGCGCATAAAGCTCAAAGTAGGTCTCTCTGGGTTTTTCGTACCAGACAGTTACCATGCCATGCGGCGATTGCGGCATTTCTAAGATCCAGGACCCATAGCGTTGCGGATGCGCAATTTTCACCGCCGCCATTATCTTATCTAATGATTGATATTTGCCTTGTGGCTGCTCTATCACCAAATGCGGATTCAATAAGCCGTCTAGTTCTTCGCGATAAACGCTGACGCTGCCGCTTAAGCCCAGTAACGCAAAAAAGAATCCGCCTATTAAAGCCAGATAAAGATGAACCTTGAGCCAGATGAGGCGGCTTTTAGATAAATTAGGCATGCTTTTGTAGGATGAGGTGTCTATGAAAAAGTTTTAACAAGCGCCATAAACATCGGTAAATCAGGAATTTTTCCCGTTGAAAGTTGGTAGAATTTAGATTCACTTTTATATTCAGGAGATTTGTGAAATGAAACAAATTATATTTTGTACCTTGTTTGCCGGCTCTGTGGTATTTGCCGCTAATGCTTCTGCAGACAGTAAAGAAATTAAATTCCCAAAAACTAAAGCCAGCATTCAGTCATGCATCCAAGCAGCGCTTAAAGAGCATGATGGCAAAGTAGTAAAAGTTGAATTCAAAACCGAAAAAAATGAGCCTGTATATGAATTCGACATTGAGTCAGCTGACGGTAAAGCTTGGGATATTGAATGCAGCGGTAAAACCGGTAAAGTCATCGAAGTCGAACAAGAAGTAAAAGATGCTGAAGACGCTTTATTCAAAGCCAAAGTAAAAGTCTCTGAAGCTGACGCTCGCCAAACCGCTTTAAACGCGCACGCTGGTGAAATCGTTGAAGTTGAATACGAAATAGAACCAGATGGCGCTGCGTCATACGAGTTCGACATTGTCGATAAAGATGGCAAAGAACGTAAAGTTGAAGTTGATGCCACCAGTGGCAAGATCGTAGAAGACAATGAAGAAACCTTCCAAATCGGTCACGAATAAAAACCAATAATTAGGTTTTTTTGTTACCTAAAACGCCCCATTACTGGGGCGTTTTAGTTTTAACCAGCAGCCAATTTACTGATAGCGAGTCGGATCGGCAATCCCTGCTTCAGTAAATCCAGCTTTTCTTAGCCTGCAAGCATCGCAAACGCCACACGCCCTACCCTGTTCATCGGCCGAATAACAGGACACGGTCCGTTGGTAATCCACGCCAAGCGCGACACCCTGCTGAATAATTTGGCCTTTGCTTAGCTTCATTAAGGGCGTATGTATTGAAAAACGCTGGCCTTCTACACCGGCTTTAGTCGCTAAATTGGCCATGTTTTGAAAAGCATTGATAAATTCCGGCCGACAATCGGGATAACCGGAATAATCGACCG